>JAEZKY010000332.1 GCA_023435985.1 Bacillota bacterium
CAACTCAAACCGAAAAAGATTACAATTACAATAACGATGCACAAAGCACATACATGACACTCTCAGGAACTTATACAAAAACAGTCGATATTACTGTGGGTAATGGTTTGTGGTATTATTTGACTGCTGAGAAGAAGTATCAGGATTCTTATGCTGTTGGTAACACATTCCCATTCATGCTTAGCGCAAAAAACTCTGCAACATACGATGAAGCCACAGGAGTTGTAATACAATACATTATTCCAGATGGCTTCGAATACGTGGGTTGCAATCCTGCCTCAGGGCTAGGAACAGTTACATACATATATGATAGCTTAAACAAACAAGGAATATTAACATGGAATATTGGATATATGCCTAAAGGTGGTAACGCCAACATTTACGTAGTTTTAAGAGTAAAAGGTGTTGGAAATAAAACAGCAAACTTAACTACAATAGCTAACCTAATACACGTAGACCAAACCGATATAAATTCAGCCAATGACCAAAACAAAACATGCGGAATAATAGGCCAACCATCAGCAGACATACAAGTAAACCAAACCTACGCAACATTTACACAAAATAACAAACAATACGTAACCTATACAATAACTGTGACTAATAATGGGCCAAGTGATGCTACAGGAGTTCAAATAACTGACAAACTACCAACAGGAGTAGTATGGAATTCAGATAACTCACAAGGAACATACAATCACAATACAACTGGTACAGATGCAGGAATATGGAACATAGGCAATATAAATATTTGAGAAACAAAAACACTCACAATAACTGCTGAAATCACAGGAACAGGAACAATAATAAATACGGCTACAAAAACAACTCAAACCGAAAAAGATTACAATTACAATAACGATGCACAAAGCACATACATGATAATTTCATAATTAAACAATTCCTTTATTTCTTTTCTTTTATAGGGAAGAAAAATTTATAAATAATAAATAGAACATTAAAACAAGGTGTACATATGAATTCAATGGATAAAAAAGCTTATGAAAAACCAGAAATTAAAATACATGGCAATATTAAAACTATTACTAAAGACGATAAAGCCGGTAAGTATGATGATGGTGCTATGCCTAGCTCTAATTTCTAATACTAAACTATTAACCTTTTAGTATAATCCTTTCTTTTTAAATTAATTATTTTCTTAAATTTTATATTAATAATGTAAGATTAAATATATTCAAAGGTTTGAAATAATTATATAATAAATTCTTAAATTTATACAATCACATAAAATTAAACATATAAATATACAGAAAATATGTAATTCATTCTTGGATAATATTACTCTGATTTAACCATAATTCTAATAATGTTACTAACCATATATCTTTATTAGAAATAAGATTTCCATTTCCCGAATTATAGTTTTGATAAAACTTTTTAAGCATATCTAAATCTACATAATTTTTTACTAGTGGATCTTTACTAAAGAAGATACTATCTAAAATCTCCTTTTCATACAATAAAAGATTTTTTTCATGTACAGGATTAAAAAACTTTTTAAGAGGACGCCATTGAACTTCTTTAGGTAATATATTTTCCATAGCAATTCGTTGTAAATATCTATTCCATCCAAATCTAAATTTCATTTCAGTTGGTATCGCATAACAAAACTCAACTAGTCTCTTATCAAAATAAGGGTATCTTGGCTCAATAAAAAAAGCTGAAGCCAGTTTATCAAGCATTTCCAAAAAATATTGATGTGCAGTTCTACTAATCCCAAAATAATGAAATTCTCTGGCAGTTTTAGAATAATTGATATTTTGATTTTTTAAATAATTTTCGCCACCTAATATTCTTGCAAACTCTTTATTTAAGATGAAATATTTCTGTTCATTAAACATTAACCTGATTAAAGGAAATATTATTTTCCTTAAATAAATTCTCATATTTAATGGAATTAAAGGAATAAAAACTTGGGTAAGTAATAAATTAGGAATACTAATACTAGTACGCTTGGATAAACCGTTAATTTCTCTTACTAATTTTTTCCACTGCATATCAGCAGCGAGTTCTCTAAGATAGTTATTACCATGTGAAATAGTTTCATCACCACCATTTCCCCCTAAAAGAACACGTATTTTTTTATCTTTCATTTTTTTGTACATATTCCATAAAATAGACATATTAGGTGTAAAAAAAGGCTGTTCTTGGTACCAAAAAATAGTTTCAATCTTCTCTAACGGACTAATTTTATCACTAACTATTAAATTAGGCTTTATATTTTTGCAAGTATCCACTACTTTATTAATATAGTAACGCTCATCGACTTGAGGAAAGTCATTAAAAATCATAGAAAAAGTGTTAATATTAGTTTGATAATAACTGTCTTGCTTATTTAAAAGTGTATCTGCCATACATACTATTGAAGAAGAGTCCAAACCTCCACTTAACTCTGATCCTATTGGGAATGCACTTCTCATTCGGCAATTAACAGCTTTGGCAAAAATATCAGAAAAAGATCGTATATATTCTTCATCTGAATCCATTAATATCTGAGATTCAGGATCAATATTCCAATATTGTCTTATTATATCATTATCTTGGTTTATGGTTAAGAAGTGAGCAGCAGCTAAACTGAAAATATTTTTATAAAAAGTTAATTTTTTATCTCTATTTAGTTTCATTAAATGAAAAGCTACTTTCTGATCATTCAGTTTATATGGAACTTTAGCAATTGTAAAAAGTGCTTTTATCTCTGTCGCAAAAACAAATATTTCATCATCTAGATAATAATAAAAAGGTTTTACACCCATATGATCCCTGGCACAAAACAACTTCTCATTATTTTTATCCCATAATGCGAAAGCAAAGTCTCCCAGTAAATATTCTAGGCAATTTTCACCCCATTTCCCATAAGCTTTCAAAATAAAATAACTGTCTGAAACTTCATCTTTATCTTCTATATCTAATTGCTTTGAAAGCTCGTCTCGATTGTCAATTCTAGCATCAGCTGTAATTACAAGACATGACTCCTCATCTTCAAAGGGAAGTT
>JAEZKY010000337.1 GCA_023435985.1 Bacillota bacterium
ATGTACTATTAATGGCATCAGGATCTGAAGTAGAATTAATCTTTAAGGCAGCAGAAGAACTCTCAGCTAAAGGAATAGATGCAAGAGTAATAAGCATGCCAAGCTTTGAGTTATTTGATGCTCAAGAGGAAAGCTATAAAGAGTCTGTAATGCCAAAAGCAGTAAGAGCAAGAGTTGCAGTAGAAGCTTTAACAAGCTTTGGATGGCATAAATATGTAGGAATTGATGGAGAAGTTATTTCTCTAGATACTTTTGGAGCTTCAGGTAAAGCAGAAGAATTATTTAAGTTATTTGGTTTTACTGTAGATAATGTTGTTGAAAGAGCCGTTAAAGTTACGGGTAAATAAGTTAAGTGAAAAGTTATAATAAATTAGTGGAGGTATTTTATGAGTCTAGAAATGAATGATGTAAAAAATGCCATCATCAATGGTAAAACAGTACTTGGTATTGAACTAGGTTCGACTCGAATTAAAGCGGTCTTAATTAATGAAGATAATGAACCTATTGCCTCTGGAAGTCATGATTGGGAGAATAAATATGTTAATAATATTTGGACTTATAGCTTAGATGATATTTGGACAGGCGTACAGGACAGTTATCAGAGTATGGCTGAAGAGGTTAAAAAGAACTATGGGGTAACTATCCAAGTCATAGGAGCGATTGGATTTAGTGCTATGATGCATGGTTATATGGTTTTTAACAGAGATGGAGAACTATTAGTACCATTTCGTACATGGCGTAACACTATTACAGAAAAAGCATCTGAAGAGCTAACAAAGTTGTTCAACTATAATATTCCTCAAAGATGGAGCATTGCTCATCTTTATCAGGCTATATTAAATCAGGAAGAACACGTAACTGATATAAGTTTTCAGACGACTTTAGCAGGATATTTGCATTGGAAGCTAACAGGCAAGAAGGCTTTAGGCGTTGGTGAAGCATCTGGAATGTTTCCGATTGACATAGATACAAAAGACTTTAATGCAAACATGATTAAGCAGTTTAATGAATTGATTGCTCCAAAAAATTTCTCATGGAAACTAGAAGATATCTTACCAGAGGTTTTGGTAGCTGGTGAAAAGGCTGGTGTTCTTACAGAGGAAGGTGCAAGGCTTTTAGATGTTACAGGACAGTTGAAAGCAGGTATTCCACTTTGTCCTCCAGAAGGTGATGCAGGAACAGGTATGGTTGCAACTAATAGTGTAGCAAAGCGTACA
The DNA here is from genome assembly GCA_023435985.1 of Bacillota bacterium. GTDB lineage: Bacteria > Bacillota > Clostridia > Clostridiales > Clostridiaceae > Clostridium. The sequence goes on from JAEZKY010000337.1 coordinate 1,218, forward strand.
GGAAATGTTTCAGCTGGAACCTCAGTTTTTGCAATGATTGTACTTGAAAAGGAATTATCTAAAGTATATTCAGAAATTGATCTTGTTACAACACCTACTGGTAATTTAGTTGCCATGGTTCATTGTAATAATTGCACCTCAGATCTTAATGCATGGGTGGGATTATTTAAGGAATTTTCGGAGGCAATTGGTATGGAAGTTGATATGACTAAATTATTTTCAACTTTATATAATGAGGCACTTAAAGGAGATTCTGACTGTGGCGGTTTATTAGCTTATAATTATTTTTCTGGAGAACATATAACGAATTTTGAAGAAGGACGCCCAGTATTTGTCCGCTCTCCAGAAAGTAAATTTAATTTAGCAAATTTCATGCGTGTAAACTTATTTACAGCATTAGGAGCACTTAAAATAGGTTTAGATATTCTACTTAAGCAAGAAGGCGTTAAGCTTGATGAAATCTTAGGGCATGGTGGTTTGTTTAAGACTAAAGATGTAGGACAGAAGATTATGGCAGCAGCTATTAATGCGACTGTTTCTGTTATGGAAACAGCAGGAGAAGGTGGAGCTTGGGGAATTGCACTACTTGCATCATATATGCTAGGCAAAACAGAAAATGAGACATTAGAAAGTTATCTTGCAAAGAAAGTATTTGCAGGAAAAATCGGTACAAAATTAGATCCTGATTCTAAGGATGTTGAAGGTTTTAACGAATTTATCAAACGTTATACTAAGGGATTTCCTATTGAAAGAGCAGCAATAGACAACTTATAAATAAGTATTTAGTATAGTGCATTATTAAACATTGAATAATAATAATAAATTTATTAGATTGGAGAGTGTTATAAATGGATCAAAAGTATGTAACTATGTGTAATGGATTACTATATTATTTGGTAGCACCTTGTTTATTGTTATACTTCATTACAATTGATATGGGACTTATTAATCGTTCTCTTACGATGTTAATAATATTTGGAGTGTTAATTGTGATAGGTGCTGCAATACCAATGGTATATAAAAGAAAGAATACAGATTATAAATTTGATGTTAATAGTATGTATTCGAAAGTTATGTCTCTATTAGTGATTTGGGAGTTGGCTTATAATTTTTATAAATAAAGAGTATATGTTATTTTTTAAAAATTCTGGCTATAAAGTACAAAAAATAAAACATAGAATATTAAATATTCTATGTTTGATGAACTGGTATATTATTATCCTTTAAAGTGTTTTAATTTGTCGAAAATGATAACGTTTAAAACTATTAAGGGTAAAATATAAATTCTAAATTAAATATATGGAAATGAAGGGAGAAACAAATAATGAAGAAAAAATTAATGGCTATTTTATTATCATCAATGGTACTATTTGGATCACTAGCAGGTTGCGGAGTAACCACTACTGCACCTGGAGGAGATAAAGAAAAAGCTAGTGGAGGTTCAACAGCTGGAAAAACTATTGGAATTTTAATGCCAACTAAGTCTTCTGAACGTTGGATAAAAGATGGAGATGATATGGTAAAAGGATTGAAAGATCTAGGTTATAATACAGATCTTCAATATGCAGAAGATACCGTTGAAACTCAAGTAGCACAAGCTGAAAATATGATAACAAAAGGTGTAAGTGCTTTAGTAATTGCTAACATTGATGGTGATTCTTTAACTGATGTTTGTCAAAAAGCTAAGGATGCAAACATTCCTGTTATAGCTTATGACCGTTTGATTAAAAATACTGCCAATGTAGATTATTATATCTCTTTTGATAATAAACTTGTAGGGGTACAAATTGGTCAATATATTGAAAGCAAATTAAATTTAAAAGATGCATCAAATAGTAAATCATATAATATAGAATTATTTGCAGGTTCTCCAGATGATAATAATGCACATATGTTATTTGATGGTGCAATGAGTATACTTCAACCGTATATAGATTCTAAAAAGCTAGTTGTAGTTTCAGGTCAAACTAAATTTGACGACGTATGTACATTAAGATGGGATGGTGCTTTAGCACAATCAAGAATGGAAAATATATTAACTGCTAATTATTCATCAGGTAAAAAAGTTGATGCTGTAATGTCATCTTATGATGGTTTGAGCCGTGGTATCGTAGAAGCATTAAGAAGTGTAGGTTATGGTTCAGCTGATCTTCCATGGCCAATAATTACAGGTCAAGACGCAGAAACACCTACTGTTAAGTCTATTATTAAAGGTGAACAAACACAAACAACATTTAAGGATACAAGAAAATTATCAGCTCAGGCTGTTAAAACTGTTGATGACGTTCTAAAAGGAGAAAAAGTAGAAGTAAATGATGACAAGACATATAACAATGGAGTAAAAGTTGTACCATCATACCTATGTACTCCAGTTTCTGTAGACAAAGATAATTACCAAAAAGAATTAATTGATTCAGGATATATAAAACAAGAGGATCTTAATAAATAGTAATTACATTAAAAAGTAATAGTAGCAATTTAATTGCTACTATTACTGAAATAAGGAGGGACGTAACATATGTTAGAGAATAATGATATAATTCTCGAAATGATAAACATAACTAAGACATTTCCAGGAGTAAAAGCATTAGACAATGTTAATTTACAAGTGCAATCTGGTGAAATTCACTCTCTTTGTGGAGAAAATGGAGCAGGTAAATCCACTTTGATGAAAGTGTTAAGTGGAATACATCCCTATGGATCATATGAAGGAGCCATTTTATACAATGGTAAAGCATGTAAATATAAAAATGTAAAAGATAGCGAAGCAGACGGAATAGTTATTATACATCAAGAATTAGCTTTAAGTCCTTACCTTAGCATAGCAGAAAATATCTTTATAGGAAATGAAATTTCAAAACATGGGATTATAGATTGGCATGAGGTGAGAACTAGGACTGAAGAATTACTTAAGAAGGTTGGACTTAATGAAGATCCAGATACCATTGTAAATACACTTAGTGTTGGAAAACAGCAATTAATTGAAATTGCTAAAGCCTTATCAAAAAATGTAAAATTACTAATTTTAGACGAACCAACAGCATCATTAAATGAAGATGATAGTGAACACTTATTAGATTTAATGTTGGATTTAAAAAAGCAGGGAATTACAAGTATTTTAATTTCACATAAATTAAATGAAGTATCAAAAGTTTGTGATTCTATAACTATATTGAGAGATGGGACAACAATTGAAACTTTGGATGCATCTAATGGAAGAATTTCAGAGGATAGAATTGTTAAGGGAATGGTAGGACGTGAACTTACAGATCGTTATCCAAAGAGAACTCCTAAGATAGGAGAGGTATTATTTGAAGTAAAGGATTGGAATGTTTATAATCCAGAATACCCAGATAGAAAAAGGGTTGATAATGTTAATATAAATGTAAGAAAAGGTGAAGTGGTTGGAATTGCAGGGCTTATGGGGGCAGGAAGAACTGAACTTGCAATGAGTATTTTTGGAAAGTCATATGGCACGAATATTTCAGGAACCATTATAAAAGATGGTAAGGAGATTAATATAAAAACAGTTAAAGATGCAATTGATGCAGGTATTGCTTATGTAACTGAGGATAGAAAAGATGCAGGATTAAATTTAATTGATGATATACGTCATAATATTTCAATTGCATCACTAAAGAAAATTTCGCACAACGGTGTTATAAATGATCAAGTTGAAATTTTAGCAGCAGAAGAATTTAGAAAATCAATGAAAATAAAAACCCCAAGTATATTGCAGCTTACAGGAAACTTAAGTGGTGGTAATCAGCAAAAAGTAATACTTTCAAGATGGATTTATGCAGAACCAGATATATTAATTCTTGATGAACCAACTAGAGGAATTGACGTAGGAGCAAAATATGAAATTTACACAATTATAAATGATTTAGTAGCCCAAGGAAAAGCTGTTATTGTGATTTCTTCTGAATTGCCTGAAGTCCTTGGAATAAGCGACAGAATTTACATTATGAATGAAGGCAGAATGATAGGAGAATTAGATGCAAAAGAGGCCACTCAAGAAATTATTATGAGGAAAATAGTTACAGCAAAAAACAAGGAGGCGCAGTAAGATGAGTGAAAAAAATAATAGTGTTAAAGAAGAAGTTAAAAAAGGTAGCACATTCAGTAAAGTAATGGGAAAAAACGGTATGTTTATCGTATTGATAGCAGTAGTAGCTATATTTCAGATTTTAACTAAAGGAATTATGTTAAATTCTCTTAATATAACTAACTTAATTCAACAAAATGGATATGTACTAATTATTGCAATAGGTATGCTTCTTGTAGTTATCACAGGAACCGTCGATCTTTCAGCTGGTTCAGTCTGTGCCTTCATTGGAGCAATAGCAGGTGTATGTATGGTTACCAAGGGAATGAACCCTGGAATATCTGTTATTATAACACTTATAATAGGTGCAGCAGTTGGAGCCGCTCAAGGATATTGGATTGCTTATAAACAAATTCCTGGATTTGTAGTAACATTAGCGGGTCAATTAGTTTTTAGAGGATTTGCAATGATAATATTAAATGGTACTACAATTGCACCATTTCCAACATCATTTGCGAACATAGGATCTGGATTTTTGCCACCACTATTTTATTTCCAAATGGGAGAAGGTTACCTAGTAGGATCAACAGTACTTGTAGGGATCATACTTGCCTTAGGAGTTGTTTTAAAAAATATTCACAACAGAAGAAAACTTACTAAATACAACTTTACAGTTGAAAATAAGAAATCGTTTATTGCTAAAAATGTTATTATAGTTTTAGTGATTGCCGCTGGAACTTTTACTTTAGCTAGTTATAAAGGAATACCTAATGTATTGATACTTGTTGGAATAATAATAGGAATTTATTCATTTATTACTACTAAAACAGTGTTTGGTAGACAGGTATATGCAGTTGGTGGAAATAGAAAAGCAGCAGCATTATCAGGAGTAAAGGTTGCTAGAACTCAATTTTTAGTATTTGTTAATATGGGAATAATAGCAGCATTAGCTGGTTTAATCTATGCGGCACGTGTTAATTCAGCACAACCAAAAGCAGGAGTTAACTTTGAGTTTGATGCAATGGCAGCTTGTTACATAGGTGGTGCATCTACAAGTGGTGGTACAGGACGAATTATGGGAGCAGTTGTCGGTGGATTGGTATTAGGTGTTCTTAACAATGGTATGTCTTTACTAGGAGTGGATAATAACTGGCAAATGGCTATCAAAGGTTTCGTATTATTATTCGCAGTAGTATTTGATTTATATTCAAAGAAGAAAAAATAGTGACGAATTAATAGTTTAAATTAAATATAAATTTTAATTGGCTGCCTTAAAATAAAAATTTAATTTTTATTTTAAGGCAGTTTGCTTTTTACATAATAAACATTTGAAATACATAAACGTACATATATTTTATTGTTAATAATCTCTGCTATATTAATTTGAAATGTAATGATTAAACATATTACTTATTAAACTAAATATAAAAAGCTATTAATGATAGTAAAATTAATATATAATTAGGTAAAAGTATAAACTAAATAATAGGAAATTTAATATTTTATATATTAGAATTGAATGAGAAAAGATGGGTGAATATAATGGAAGCTAGAATAATAGTGGACAGTTGTGTAGATTTTAATGATGAGGTTTTCGGCAATGAAGAATATATGGAAAGAATACCTTTTAGAATTATAATTGATAATGAAGAAATAATTGATAAAGATTTAGATAAAGCTATGCTGCTTGAAAAAATGAAGAATAGTAAAAACAAAATAGGAACTGCTTGTCCATCGCCAAATGACTTTTTAGAAGCATTAAAAAAATCTAAAAACAATTTTATTGTTACTATTTCAGGAAAACTTAGCGGCTCATACAATAGTGCTATTTTAGCTAAAGAAATGTTATTAGAAGAATTTCCAGATAGTTTTGTGCATGTTTTTGATTGTAAAACAGCGGTTTCAGGAGCTGACTTAGTTGTTTTAAAAATAAAACAATTACTTGAAGAAAAAGTCCAAAATAATCATATTGTAGAAGAAGTTACAGAGTATATACATGGCATGAAAACGTTGTTTATATTAGAGAGATTAGATAATTTGGTGAAGAATGGAAGAATAAGCAGCATGAAGGCTTTAATGGGGTCATTACTACAGGTTATTCCAATTATGACTGCCTTAGATGGAGAAATTATTCTTAAAGAACAGGTAAGAGGAAAGAAAAAAGCTTTTAATAGGCTGGTTGATATTATTGGTGAAGAAGGTATAGATTTTAAAAATAAAATTCTTGGAATAGGGCATATAAATGCAAAGGAAAAAGCAGAGAAGCTTAAGGAAGCGATAAAGAGCAAATACAATTTCAAAGATATTATAATATTTGAAGGCGGAGGTTTAAGCACAGTTTACGCTGATGATGGAGGAATTGTAATCTGTTACTAATAATAGAGGAACATTTTTATAATATGTATATGATATCCTTGTGTCTTTTTGGCATAAGGATTTATTTTTTCAAAGCTTGATATAAACAATATTTGTGTTAAAATAAAATTGTAGTCTGACTTCAATGGGAGGCCAAAGAAGAAAGACTTCTAAATGGTAATCGTTCTGAGACACATGAGGGTTCGCCCCAAATGGCAAGGCGGTATTATAGGTATAGAGATATATACTATCCTTGCGTCTTTTTGACACAAGGATTTATTTTTTCTATAGAATAATTTAAAAGGTAGATAATTTATTCTTGAAAGGGATAAGAAATATGGAAACAAGAATTGCATTGATAGGAATTATAGTGGAAGATATGAATTCAACAGACAAACTTAATAGCATCTTACATGAATATTCACAATATATGGTTGGTAGAATGGGTATACCTTATCGTCAAAAAAACGTTGGTATAATAAGTGTAGTTATAGATGCTACTAATGATATTATAAGTTCATTATCAGGTAAGCTTGGTATGATTGAAGGCATAAGTGTAAAAACAATGTATTCTAAAACTGCAAAATAAGATTGGCTTTGCCCAAGTTGGATCATAAGATTTTAAATCAGAGCGTGTTACACAACTAAAAATCCAATTAAAGAAAGAAGCGTTGAGTGATGTATAATGTTAAATCAAAAGTAGCAACAGAGTTTATCGATGAAGAAGAGATATTAGAAAGTCTCGAGTATGCAAAGAAAAATAAGAATAATAGAGAGCTTATTAATCAAATTTTAGAAAAGGCTAAAGACTGCAAAGGACTTTCACATAGAGAGGCCATAGTTTTACTTGAATGCGAATTAGAAGATGAAAATGAAAAAATGTACAAGTTAGCTAAAGAAATTAAGCAAAAATTTTATGGTAATAGAATAGTAATGTTTGCACCATTATATCTTTCTAATTATTGTGTTAATGGATGCACTTATTGTCCATATCATTATAAAAATAAACATATAGCAAGAAAAAAACTTACTCAAGAGGATATTAAAAGAGAAGTTATTGCACTCCAAGACATGGGGCACAAGAGACTTGCTCTAGAAACTGGAGAAGATCCAGTAAATAATCCAATTGAATACGTACTAGAAAGTATAAAGACAATTTATAGCATAAAGCATAAAAATGGTGCTATTAGAAGAGCTAATGTGAATATTGCAGCTACTACTGTTGATAATTATAGAAAACTAAAGGAAGTAGGAATAGGAACATATATATTATTCCAAGAAACATATAACAAAAAAGCATATGAAGAACTTCATCCAACAGGACCAAAACACGACTATGCTTACCATACAGAAGCTATGGACAGAGCTATGGAAGGCGGAATTGACGATGTTGGAATGGGAGTATTATTTGGATTAAATATGTATAAATATGATTTTGTTGGACTTCTTATGCATGCAGAGCATTTAGAAGCAGCAATGGGAGTTGGACCGCATACAATAAGTGTACCAAGAATAAGACCAGCTGATGATATTAATCCAGAAGAATTTAGTAATGCAATCTCAGATGATATATTTGCCAAAATAGTTGCAGTACTTAGAATTTCAGTTCCATATACAGGTCTTATTGTTTCAACAAGAGAATCTCAAAAATCAAGAGAGAAAGTGCTTGAACTTGGAGTTTCTCAAATAAGTGGAGCATCATCTACAAGCGTTGGAGGATATGCAGAAAAGGAAAAAGAAGAAGACAATTCAGCACAATTTGATGTAAGTGATAATAGAACTTTAGATGAGATCGTAAACTGGTTACTTGAGAGGGGACATATACCAAGTTTCTGTACTGCATGTTATAGAGAAGGAAGAACTGGAGATAGATTTATGAGCCTTGTTAAGTCTGGGCAGATAGCAAACTGTTGTCAGCCTAATGCTCTTATGACTTTAAAGGAATATTTAGAAGATTATGCATCTAATGATACAAGAGAAAAAGGTGAGGAAGCAATCAAAAATGAAATTCCAAGAATACCCAATGAAAAAGTAAGAAAAGTTGTATTAGAGCATCTTGAAGATTTACATGAAGGAAAACGTGATTTTAGATTCTAATAGATAATTAATAGGCTTATCCAAAGCATATATTTTGTAAGGATAGGTCTATTTTTATTGTGCATTGTGAACTGTAAATTGCCAATTGCCAATTGGAAACATGGCGTAGCCACTTTTTATGGAATTAAATTGAGAGTATGCTAGAAATTATTTCCTAAGAATTTCGATAATTTTGTGAAGAATTTCATATGGAGATTAGATTACAAAGTCTATATAATTAGGAATGTAAACGAGTAACAAGAATAAATCTTTGTTCTAGGCATATAAAAAACAATAGACTAAAGATGTTATATATGTTTTTTTGATTGTGCCTAAGTATACTTATAAGAATGTGGAGGGGTATAAATGAAAAGGTTTAAAAAATTATTACCAATCGTTATGTCAGTAGTTATGGTGGCTGCCACAATGGCAGGCTGTGGATCAAGCAGTAATTCAGGAAGTGCTGGAGGAGATAGTAAATCAGACTCTAAATCTTCAGATATTTTAATTGGTTCCGCTATATATAAATTTGATGACACTTTTATGACAGGTGTTCGTACAGCCATGGAAGCTCAAGCTAAAGATAAGAGTGCAACTATTGAATTAGTGGATTCTCAAAATAAGCAGCCTACACAAAACGAACAAGTAGATACCTTTATTACAAAAGGTGTAAACGCTTTAGCAATAAATCCGGTTGATAGTACATCTGCAGGTCCAATTATTGAAAAAGCAAAGGCTAAGAATCTTCCAATAGTATTCTTAAATCGTCAACCATCAGATGCTGATATGAAGACTTATGATAAGGCATGGTATGTAGGTGCACATGCAGAACAATCTGGAACTATGTCAGGGGAATTAATAGCTGACTATTTCAAGGCACATCCAGAAGCTGATAAAAATAAGGATGGAGTAGTAC
>JAEZKY010000175.1 GCA_023435985.1 Bacillota bacterium
GCTGTGAACAGATATAAAAATAATATTTAGGAAACTACTTTATAATTATATGATAAGTATTTCTCTATTATGATATAAAAAGGCCCCTAATTAAAGGGGCAAGTAAGCAATCATAAACAAATGAAAGGAGAACTCTACCATTATTATATGGAGCTTAATATTAAGTGATACTTGATATTAATAGGGAGAATAAGCTCCAAAAGGAGGAGCTTATAAACTGGAAATAAATAATCAGCAAATACTAAAATAGTATCATTAGTATTATGCGATTATTTAAATAAAATATTCAATAATATATAGGGCTTGAAATTAAGATGAACACTGTGATAGTAAACTATATAGAGAGGAGAAGAAGATATTTTATCATTGCAGACTATTTCTAAAGATGGAAAAAGGTGTTCATCACGAACACCTACTCAAATTAGAGAATATACTTTGGAACGTCAGTTCTCTAATTAACCTATCTAAATTATAGCATATTTTATAAAGGATAGGTGATGAAAATGGCAGAAATTAAAAACATATTTAAGTTATATAGAGAAAGAAAATGTAAAATTGATAATATTGAAATTGAGATTGAAAATTTAAGGTTAAATGGAATAGAGGATAATGATATTAAAATACAAGAATTATTTAGAGAAATAAATAAATTGAGAAATGAGAATAAGAGAATTGATAATATGCTGAATTTATTACCTGAAAGAGAATGCAAGGTTGTAAGATTAGTTTTGATAGATTGTAAAGACAAAAAGAAAGTCGCAGCTGAAATTGATAGAACAGAGAGGCAGCTAAATAGAATATTAAATAGAGCTGCTAAAAAAATAGTATTATAGGGTGCAATGGCATCCTTATTTTTTTATAAATGTCTCAGAAATGTCCTAAAGGTGTCCTGAAAATGTCTTAAAAATGTCCCACAAATGTCCGAGCCTTTGTGCTAAGATGAAATCAATAAGAAATGTCACGTTTTTGGTATGGAATAACTATACTCATTTTTAGGAGGTGCATTTATTTATGTTAGATAAAGAAAAAGTAAAAGAATTATATTTACAAGGTCATAATGCAGCAGGTATAGCAATTATATTAAAATGCAAATCAGATACTGTAAGGCAATGTATACATAGAAATCTTAAAGAATTTAAGATTTCTCATTTGACAAATAAAATTATGAGTAAAGAAATAGATAGAATTACAAGACATGAAGCAAAACTATATATGAGTGATGCAACCTTTATTAAAAAGAATAGAGCTATCTATAAAACTAATTCAGATGGAGATATAGTAATTGATGTCAGTGTAGCTCCAGTAGTAAGTTTTGATACTCCTAAAAGATTTAAAAATGAGAATAGCCTTAGAGAAATAGATAAAAGAATACGTAAAAGTAATTATAAGAAAGATGAGTTGTTTACATAGCAGTTTATCTTTCTTTTTGTTTGGAAAGAAGGTGAGGATGTGAAAGAAATATATTTAATTAGAATTTGTGGCAAATGTGGAAAGACAAATATTTTAATTAATGATGAAGTAGAGGACACAATTAAAAAAGGGAATTATATATCATGTTCTCACTGTGGAAGTAAGAGAGTAATTAAAGAAGATGAAATGAGTGATTTACGTAAGTGCATGGATAATAATTCATATAAAAGAATAAAAGGCAAGATAAGGCAGGTGCATTCTGTATGAGACAGAAAGGAAAAAACTGTGCGATTACAATTAAGGATGTAAAAGACTTACAAAGAATTGCTAATAGATTAAAAGAATATAATTATCCAGCTTATATTTTATGGAGTATAGGACTTAATACTGGATATAGAGGTATTGATTTAGTTAAACTTACAGTTGGAGATATTAGAAAAGCCCTTTCAACTGGAGAATTAGTGGTTTTAGAAGAAAAAACTAAAAACACTAGAAAAGTTCAATTTAAAAGAGTTGTAATTTTAAGTAATAAACTTATAAGTATTTTAAGAGATTACATAAAAGAAAAATCAGATGCAGAGTATTTATATTGGTCTCAAAAAGGAAAAGGAGTTGCTCCGTTTAAAGAACATATAAATCAAGAGAGTTTAGGTAGGATATTTAAGAAGATAATAGAGGAACTTGGAATTGCAAATAATTCTATTGGAGTTCATACAGCACGTAAAACATATGGATATTTTCAATATTTGGAACATGATAAAGAAATTCACTTTGTGCAAAGATTATTTGGACATACCAAGGTAAGTACAACAATGGATTATATCGGCTTAGACAATGATATCTTGTTAGAGTCATCAGAAAAGGCAGATAAATATGTGTTTTAGATATTTGGGAAATATTCATATTTTTTTAACCTTAAATACCTTACTTTTTAGCTTATAGATATTAAAGGGATAATTTTTAATGCATATATATGTAGAGATATCAAAAATAAAATACCTAAGAATGTAAGTAAGTAAGGTTAAAAATGCTTAACATGGGAACTGACATGAACAAGATAAATGCAAAGAAACTTGGGAAATAAATTTATATAAATTTATATAAAAAACAACCAAGGTACAACTCAATTGAAATCTTTATCGTGTAAGTAAGGGAAAGGGCTAACATAGGTTGCATTATATAAAGAAAATATATATAATTTAATGATATGGAATATTTTGGAAAATATAATAACTAAATGAGTAGATTAGTAGGACTTGAGGAGGAAGAAGATTATGGGAGAAATATATATATCTAGATTGGGAATAGATGTTTCAATAGTAGAGCCAAATTCAGAAGTGAAACATAAAATTGATGCTTTAGTAAAAAGAGATATGGTAGCTGCATTTAAAGAATTAATATTTAATTGTGTAGTGAAACCGGATTTAAAGGATCCAAAACTTCAAAGGATATTTCCTTGCACCAATGAAAGTGATATTGTGTGCAAATTATTTACACTAGGAGAATTAAAATATATTGCAGATGAAATTATAAGTATTAAAAATAACGTCATTACTAAAAGTATTAAAAGTTATTGATGTTTTATTTTAAATCTGATATATTCATAGTATCAAATGAAACGGTGATTAAAATTGATATGAATATATGAGGTGAAAATAAATGAGTAAAATATATGGGTACTGTAGAATATCAACAATTAAACAAAATATAGAAAGACAGCACAGAAACATCTTGAACGAATATCCAAATGCAAAAATAATAGATGAAGTATTTACTGGTACCAAAATTTACGGAAGAAAAGAATTCAATAAATTGTTTGCTATAGTTAGTGAAGGAGATACAATTGTATTTGATAGTGTTAGTCGTATGAGCAGAAATGCAGAAGAAGGCTTTGTAGTTTATGAAGATCTATTCAATAAAGGTGTAGAGTTAATATTTTTAAACGAGCAGCATATAAATACATCAACTTATAAGAAAGCTCTAACCACTAACGTTGAAATGACAGGAACTAACGTTGACTTCATACTTGAAGGTGTAAATAAGTATTTATTAGCTTTAGCAAAGGAACAAATAAAACTAGCTTTTATGCAATCTGAAAAAGAAGTGGCAGATCTACACCAAAGAACTAAGGAAGGTATAGAGACAGCTAGATTAAACGGAAAGCAGATTGGACAGAAAAAGGGTATTAAACTAACTACTAAGAAAAGTATTGAAGCTAAAGAACAAATACTAAAGTATAGCAAAGATTTTCAAGGATCATTGAATGATATTGAAGCTATGAAGTTGATTGGGCTTGCAAGGAATACTTATTACAAATATAAAAAAGAATTAGTTCAAGAATTAGATTGAAGAGAAATAACTTTTAAGCTGCTAGTAAGTAAAAAATTAGTAGCTTTTTAATTACTAATTATTATGTTTCTATCTTATTCTAGAAGTCTATTATGTATATAGAGTCGGTATAAAAGTCATCCTAAAGTACACAATAAAATTATTAAATAAATACTTGATGCTTAGGAGAATTGGAATGAAAATATTTAAGAAAATTTTGACTCTATTAGTAATTATAATGATTCTTCTATTGGAAAATACCATGCATATTGTAAATGGTAAAACTACAGATTATTGCGTAAGATTTCCTGTTAAAGTTGCTTTATTTGCAAAAGATCTTAATGATGATTATCTTGTATTCCTTAGAGAAAACTTTGAAAATATTCAAAAGAAAAATGAAGGCAAAGTTGTATTTACTTTCTACGATGCTAAGTTTAATGAATCAAAACAATACTCAGATATTAATAATCAACTTGCTGAAGGTGTTGATCTCATATTATTAGATATAGTCCGAATAGAGGAACTAGGGGATGTACTTAAAAAAATTGCACAATATGATGTACCAGTAATAGTTTTTAATAGAGAGCCATCTACAATAGATGTTATTAAGTCCTATAAAAAGGCTTTGTTAGTGGGGACAGATTCAAGGCAAGCTGGTACTTTACAGGGAAAAATGATTGCTGATGCTTGGAATAGTCATAAAGAATCCATTGATAAAAATAAAGACAACGTATTGCAATATATAATGTTAGTTGGTGAAAAATTTAATGAAACAGCTGTAGATAGATCAAAATATTCCATTTCAACTATCCAAGAAGCTGGCATAAAGACACAAGAACTTGCAGCACCTGTTTTGAATTGGGATACTGAAACAGCTCGAAATACAGTTGAATCATTGTTTTTAAGATATGGTGATAAAATAGAAGCAATAATTTCAAACGATGATTCTATGGCAATTGGAGCAGTTCAGGCATTACAAAAATATGGATATAATAGTGGAGATAAGTCGAAAGTGATTCCAGTCGTTGGAATAGATGGAGTTCCTGAGGCTGTGGAACTAGTTTCAAAAGGGTTTATGTTAGGCACTGATTTAGAAGATCCAAATATAGCTAATGTTATGTATGATATAGGAATGAATTTAGTTAATGATAAAAATCCTGTTGAAGGTACATCATATACATTAGATGAGACAGGGGTTGCAGTTCGTATTCCTTTTAAAGAATATACAGGATCAATGTTTAAATAAAGTAGGAATTTTACAGAAAAATTAAATAAATCATATAAAATAAAAGCATTTAGTTTGAAACTAAGTGCTTTTATTATGGAGGTAATTATGGGAAAGACAAGAAGCCCCAATAGGGATAAAGCGTATGAAATTTATAAAGAGAATAATGGAAAGATTACTCCTAAGGAAATAGCTGAAATGCTAGGAGAAAGACTAGTTAATATTTATGCCTGGAAAAAGAACGATGAATGGGATATAAAATTAAATGGAAAGGTAGGAGCTCCATTTGGAAACAAGAATGCAGTAGGGAATAAAGGTGGAGCTCCTAAAGGTAATCTTAATAATTTACAACATGGAGATTATTATGATCCTACTAAGCATTTAGAAAAAGATTTCTTGAAAAAGTATATTCCAACAGCGACTAAGAAAATAATTCAGGAAACTACTGAAGCTGGATTAAATTCATTAGATATTCTTTGGACCAATATCCGATTGCAGTTTGCTCAGATAATTCGAAGCCAAAAGATAATGCATGTTAAAAACCAGAATGATTTAACTAAAGAATTGAAAAGAACTAAAGACTCATGGGGAAAAGAGAGCCAGAGTGAGGAAAGAGAGTATGAACTTCAATTTGCATGGGATAAACAGGAACGATTTTTAACTTCACAAAGTAAAGCTATGGCTACATTACAAAATATGATTAGCAAGTATGAAGAATTGCTCCACAAGAATTGGGATTTAGCAACTGAAGAGCAGAAATTAAGAGTTGAAAAACTTAAAGCAGATTTAAGTAAGGATACTAAGAAAGATGAGCCAATCCAAATAGTTATCAAAAGGAAAAGTAAAGAGTAATGGAAATTGAAAAAGAGATAAATCCAAGGTTTGAGGATTATGTTTTCAATTGGGATTACAAATATTATTTACTTCTTGGTGGTTATGGATCTAGTAAATCTTACAATACTGCTTTTAAAATAACTCTTAAGTTATTAGAAGAAAAAAGAACAGCTCTAGTAGTAAGAGAAGTCTATGATACTATTAGAGATTCTTGTTATTCATTACTTGAAGAAATAATAATTGATATGGGACTAGATGATGTTATTAAGTGTAATACATCACCAATGCAGATACGATTTTCTAATGGTTCAAAAATAATTTTTAAAGGAATGGATAAGCCAACTAAGTTAAAATCAATTAATAATGTTTCTTTAATTTGGATTGAAGAGTGTTCAGAAGTTAAATATGCAGGATTCAAAGAATTGATAGGTAGATTAAGACATCCGTTCTTAAAATTGCATATGATACTTACAACAAACCCTGCACCTAAAGGTAACTGGGTATATAAACATTTCTTTATTGATAAAAAGAAAAAGAGATTTATATTAGATGACAAAGATTTATATAAGCAAAAAACAATAGTAACTAAAGACACATATTATCATCACAGTACTGCAGATGATAATTATTTTTTACCTCAATCCTATATAGATGAACTTGATGATATAAAAACATATGATGAGGACCTGCATAGGATAGCAAGAAAAGGTGAATTTGGTGCAAATGGATTAAGAGTACTGCCACAATTTGAAACAGCACCACATTACGAAGTACTTGAAGCAATTAAGGCAATTAAGAAGCCAATTAAAAGAGTTGGTATGGATTTTGGTTTTGAAAAATCATTTAATGCAATTATAAGAATGGTTATAGATGATGAAAATAAGATTCTATATATCTATTGGCAATATTATAAGAATCACATGACTGATGATAAAACTGCTATTGAAATTGCTGAATTTAAAGAAAACAGAGAGCTTATAAGGGCAGATTGCGCAGAACCTAAAACAATTAAATATTATAACCAAGAAGGATTTAATATGGTAGGCGCTAATAAGCCAACCAGGTTAGAAAATACTAAAAAGGTAAAGAGATTCAGGAAAATAATTTGTTCTGAGGATTGTCAGGATGTTATTGATGAATTAGAGGAATTAACATATGCAGTTGACAAAGACGGTGAGATTATAGAAGATACATTTACAATAGATCCTCATACGTTTAGTGCTATATGGTATGGATTAGATGGATATGAAGTATCTGATTTGAAAGAACACAAATATGATGATGCTGTATATAGAAAAGGCTCAGGAATTAAAAAAGAAACTATTCCGTACAGGAAATCAAAAGTATTTTAAAAGTGTTTATAAAAGTCCATGGCAAAAAAGCGTTTATAAAATAAACATTTAACTACGCTTTTATGCCATTTTTTTGAGTTGCACTAATAGTTTATAAAAGTTTACCTTTATAAACTATGAAGGAAAGGAGGAATAATGATCTAGTGGATATAGATAGCTTTTTTTATGAAAACAAAAGAAGGAAAAAGGAACAATTATTAAATTTAAGCATCAATGAAAGAAGAGAAAGGCGAAAAGCTTTAAAAGATTTTATATTTTATCTTGGAGAATGCGAAAATAAAAATGCAGCATTTTTTGATAATGCACTACTTGGTCAAAGCTGGATAACATTTGATGATCTAGATTATGTTCCAAGTCAACTCATTGATAATAAAGTCAAGCCTTTAATTCAAAAACAAGCAAGATTTATGTTTGGAAGATCTCCAGATATATTACTTAAGCCTTTGGATAAAGATAATAAAGAAACTTGTGAAGAATTAAGGCAGAAAATTGACTCGATATTAGATGATAATAAATTCTGGAGTAATACCTTAAAAGCATTTAGATTAGCAACTATAACTAAAAGGGTACTCCTTAGAGTTGAAGCAAATCCTAATTCACCAATAAAATTATATTATCATTCAATTGATGATTTTAGTTACAATGTTAATACTGATGATACTAGTCAGCTAAAAGATGTAACTTTTGTGAGAGAAGATCCTAATAATATTAATAAAAATGATGATGTATCTAATCAATTATGGTATAGATATACATACCATATGAAAAATGCTAGCTGCTATCTCAAAATTGAAACATTTAAAGGAGATAATTTAGATAAGCCAATAGATATTAAAGAGCAAAATACAGGATTATCTCAGATACCATGCTGGGTAATTGTTAATGAGCAGAGTAGCAATAATATTATAGGATGTTCAGATCTTAAGGATTTGAAGCCATTGCAGAATGCTTATAATAGACGATTAAGTGATTTTAATGATGCACTTAGATTCTTAATGTTTGGACAAACTGCAGTTATTGATGGTGATGAAGATGATGTTAATAAATGTGTTATAGCGCCTAATAGTTTAATGGCTATAAAGACTAGAGGAAGTGATGGCTCAATAGATGCAACAAGGCAAGCTAGAGTGAGCAGGGTTGAAAGCAGTTTTAGTAATGCAGAGCCTGTAAAAATGTTCCTTGACTTGTTAGATGATAGTATGCATGAGAAATTAGCAATACCACTAGCAGCACAGTTAAAAGAGGTGCCAAGTGCAAAAACTATAAAGTATATTTATACTGAGCTCGTTGCTAGATGTGATGAAAAATGGAATGACTGGGAACCAATAATAAGAAGTTTACTAAGTCTTGTCATTGAAGCTTGTCAAAAGCTTAATTGTTATAGTGACTGGAAGAGTGAATGGAATGATCTTGAGTATGTTTTAGTAATAAACAAAAATTATCCAATTCCAGAAGATGAAGAAGATAAAAAGCGACTTGCAATGGAAGAAGTACAAGTAAAAGTTAGAAGTCATAAGGGTTATATCAAAGATTTTTCTGATGAGGAAGATGTTGAAGAGGAATTTGATGAAATATTAGAAGAAAATTATCAAATTACTAATTCAGAGGATTCATTTACTAAAGGTTTAAATGATGAGCTAAATAATGCTAATGCAGATGTAACAAATAATGGTGAATAATCATGAGTGAGTATCAAAAAAGAGTCCAAGAAGCTAGAAAAAAATTCTTAAATCTGAATTTTGAACAGGAAAGAGAGCTTTATAATATTTATAAGGATGCAGGTAATAATCTAATTAATGAAATATTACAAATGCTTGATTCTAGAACTAAAAATCACAAAATAGAGACATATAAAATCATTAATGATTATAAATCAGAGCTCTATAATAATCTAAGTAAAACCATTGAAAACAATATACAGAAGAGTTCAGATATACAAAAAGAGGTTCAATTAAGCTTTGTTGATATAATTTCTCCTAATAAGGTTACTAATGAGGCATTAAAAAGAACAATAACAAAGATTTCTAGTGATGCAGTAAAACAACTTATTGCAGGTGGATATTATGAAGATGGTAAAACTTTAAGTAAAAGAATTTGGAATTTAACTGGTGATAATGGTAATAAAGTTGATGCAATAATTAAAGATAATATCTCTAAGGGAGCTAATGTAAAAGAACTTGCTAAAGAGTTAGACAAGTATGTTAATCCAAAGAATAGAATTACTCCTAAGACGTTTGCAGATGGCATAGGTGGAGATAATATATCATACCAGGCAAGAAGGCTCGCAAGAACTTCAATTACTCATGCACAAACAGAAACAATGATACAAAATGCTAAAAAGAATCCTTTTAGTAAAGGTCTTAAATGGAATCTTAGTGCTAGTCATTTTACTAGAATGCATGGAAAGAAGGATATATGCGATGATTATGATGGGAGAACATTTAAGCCGGAAGAGTTACCATTACAGCATCCTAATTGCCTATGCTATTTTACAGAAGTTCTTGAGGATATGAACAAATGTATTGAAACAATGAAAGATTGGAGCAATGGCAAAAAGAATAAGGCAATTGATGATTGGGTTAAATCAGGTGATGATAATACTTCAGTTAAAGTTACTACTCCAGATAGCATTCAAACAAAAATGAATCTTGATAATAGCAAGGCTGAAAAGTTAGAAAGCGATATTAATGCAGGAGCTGTAAACAATTCTAATGAAACAGATAGAATACAAGAATATAAGCCACCATTAGCAAAAAGACATGATATTAATGCTATAGGTAAAAAATCTGTTCCGAAAGAAGATAATACAATAATTCTTCCTAGTATTGATTATCATGAGGATATTGAAGATATTAAGAAAGGATTATATAATAAAATAAATGATACATTTGAAGTTAATGAAAGAATATATGGATATCATAATGAAAGATTCTATCCAATAAAAGGAGAAGGATTTGTAACGTTAGATAGAAATGAATATAAGATATTAATTAAAATGAAAACTGAGCGTAATAATCCAAAACTTAAAGAAATTTTATTAAAAATGGGTGCAACAAAAGAGGTAATTGAAAAAATCTCTAATATTTTAAAGGCAGGTGATAATAATGGACAGTAGAGAAATCTTTAGCAAGGAAAAAATAGATGATAATGAATTAGTGCAAGCAGCAATAAAGACATTTAAAGTTAACCAAGAAGATATCTTAGTAATTCATGATATTAATGAATGGTTAAAGAAAGAAAAACAGTCCATTATATTTGAGGATATTGGATTACTAAATGAAGATGATACTGATGAGCATGTAGGAGAGTATTACTACAATATTTATTTTGAAGATCAAGAAGTTTTAAATAGCTTGCAAGATTTAAAAAAGGAAATCAATACTGAGGTTAGCATTACAGCATAAAAAAGCATTTGCATTATTATGATAGCAAGTGCTTTTATTATGCTTATAATTAACGTTTATAAAGGTATACTTTAAACAACACTAGAAAAACATTGATAATTAAGTTTATTAATGTATGTAAAATAATTAATAAACGTTTGTAAAATATCATTGACGTTTATAAACACTAAAACTATAATTTAAATATAGATTTAAGAGAAATTAACTTTTGAAAACATATTTTAAATAGTTGAGGTGTTTATGTATGGAAAAAATATATGGCTATGCTAGGGTATCAACAAAAGAGCAAAATTTAGATAGACAGATAAATAGTATTAGTGATTATTGTAAGAAACATAATATTTTAATAGATGTTGATAGAGATATAATAAAAGAACATATATCAGGAAAAGATTTTAAGAGAGAAAGATATCTCACATTAAAAGAGGAATTACTAAAATCAGGGGATACTTTGATAATTAAAGAGCTTGATAGGCTCGGAAGAAATATGGAAATGATAAAAGAGGAATGGCGGGATTTGGAAGAGAGAGGTATAAATATAATAGTTATTGATACTGAAATTCTAAATACTGTTGGGAAATCAGATTTAGAAAAGAAATTAATATCAAATATAGTATTTGAACTTTTATCATATATGGCTGAAAAAGAAAGAGTAAAGATTAAACAAAGACAAGCTGAGGGAATTGCGGCAGCTAAGGCGAAAGGAAGAAAACTAGGTAGACCAGGTGTTGAATATCCTGGTAACTGGAAAGAAACTTATGATAAGTGGAAGTCAGGAGAAATTACTGCAGTAAGAGCAATGGAAATTACTCAATTGAAGAAAAATAGTTTTTACAATTTAGTGAAAAGGTATGAAGAATCAAAATAATTTGCAGACATTAATATTAAAATAAGTGGTTGGAAGAAATAAAAGTCTTAGAAATAAGGCTTATTTTTATTGCCATTTTTAAAGGGGGTGTTAGGCATGAGGAAGCTATTTTGTGAATAATAGCAGATGATCGGTTTATCTCATTCAGATTATACGTTAATAAGCATTATATTCTAACAAGGAAAGGAAGATATTTAAATGCCAAAATTAAGTGAAATTTTAGGAACATCATATGCTCAAATTCCAGAAGATTTAAAGAAAAAGTATGAAAACATAGATCTAGTAGATGGTTCATCTTATGTAGAAAAGAAGGAATTGGAAACAGCCCAAACAACGATTAAGCAGTATGAAAAGGACATAAAAAAGAGAGATACTGACTTAAAGGAATTAAGAGAAAAAGCTAAAGATAATGAGGAATTGACAAAAAAGATAGATGATTTAGAAAAGGAAAACAAGAAGGCTACTGATGATTATAAAGTTGAATTAGAAAAAGTCAATTTTGATCGCAAACTTGAGAAGAAGTTAAGCGATTATAAACCTCAAAATGTAGAGATTTTAAAGAGAGCTCTAGATACTAGTAAGATAAGCCTTGATGGAGAGAATTTCTTAGGCTTAGATGAACAAATTAAAACATTAAATGAGACTGATAAATATTTATTTAAAGAAGTTGAAAAGGCAGAGGATGTAGTAAAAGGTACTGGCATCATAGGAAGTGAAAGCTCAATTGGTGATGATAAAGTAGATAACAGTATAGGAACAATACTTGCTAAAGCCAAAACAGAAAATAAGAATGCAGAAGCACGAAGCAAATTTTTTGCATAAGGAGGATTAAATAATTATGAGTTATGAAAAAACAGAATCTTATATGGGGAAAAATGAATCCATACTAGCATTAGCTGGTAAATTATTTCAAAATACATCTGTTAAAGTTGCTAAAGCTGATGTTACAGCATATTTAACTGATAATGTATTAAAGGCAGGTACTCCACTTAGTAAAGATGGAAAAGTAGTTGATGGAACTACTGTAACTGCAGATAAAGCATTTGGATTGCTTTATAGAGATGTGGATTTTACTTATTGTAATGGAAATGAAAGTGTACCAGTAACTATATTCGGCTTTATCAAGTCAAGTTTAATGTCAACATTAGTAACTGATACTGTTAAAGCAGCATTAAAAATGATTCAATTTTTATAAAATAGGAGGAATATAACATTATGACAATGGATTGGCGAGAACTTATAAGTTCAAAAGAAATAGCAACATATATAAAGCAATTACCTTTAGAAATGCTTATAGGAGAAGCATTATTCCCAAGAAAAAAACAAATGGGAATGGACCTAAAGTATATTAAAGGTGCGAAAAAGAAACCAGTAGTATTAAGACCAAGTACATTTGATACAGCAGTTAAAAATAGAGCATTAAAGGCTACTGTAGATGTTAAAACTAAAAGAATGCCATTCTTTAAAGAAAGCGTTCTTTTAAATGAAGAAGAAAGGCAACAATTATTGCTTGCAGCACAGGCTGAAAATAAAGAATTATTGCTAAATATAATTTCTGAAATCTATGATAATTATGTAGGTCTAGTAGATGGCGGAGATTCACAAATGGAAAGAATGAGAATGCAGGCGCTAGCTTATGGATATATAAACATAGTCAGTGATGATTCAGATATCGTATTTGATTTTGAAGTTCCTGAAGATCATAAAGAAGTTCTAGCTGGTGATGATGTGTGGAGTAATCCTGATGCAGACATTGTTGGAGATATTGAAAGATGGAAAACATTAATGAGAAATGCAGGATATGCAGTGCCGACAGGAATGGTTGTTACAAGTAAAACATTTGGGTATTTAGGGATAAACAATGCTATTAAATTGGATATAGATAAAGATGGCAGAATTATTCTAACAGATGAGATAATTAAGAATTATTTTAAGAATAAACTTAATATTTCAATTGCTATAGTAAGTGGCACTTATAAATTACCAGATGAAACAGAAGAGCAGTATTATCCAGATAATCATATAACATTATTGCCAGATGGAAACTTGGGGTCTACTTATTATGGTACAACTCCTGAAGAAGCAGATAAGATGTATGGTTCAAAATTAGATTGTTCTATTGTTAGAACAGGAGTTGCTATAACTACTATGAGAAAAGAAGATCCTGTAACTGTAGAAACAAAGGTATCTCAATTAGGAATGCCTTCATTTGAAAGAGCAGATGAATGTTTCTTTGGAACCGTAGCTTAAGAGAGTAATTTTAAATTACTCTCTATTTTTATAGAAAAGAAGGGAAGGTTAATATAATGGCAAAGAAAAATACAACAAGTCAAAAAGAAACAATGTATAATGCAACAGCATTAGTGTACTTAAAATATGGCGGAGAACGTATTGCTCCAGGAGGAGAATTTAAAGTAAAGGAATCACATGTTGAAGAATTAAAGAAAAAGAACTGCGCTAAGATTGGAAAAGCTATTGTTGCTGCTGTAGATCCAGGTGAAGATGGTGATCAAAACACTAACCCAGATGCAACAGGCGGAACAGACGGTGTTGATGGAAATACAGATAATTCAAAGGACAAGGATAACCCAAAGGCAGGTGCATAGTTTATGGCACTTACTCCTTTAGAAGAATTAAAATTAAATATAAATGAAGCTGAATACCCATACTTTGAGGATGAACAGTTAACATCATATTTAGATATGTTTGGTAATAATGTTCTTTTGGCCAGCTGGAGATTATGTCTTATAAAAGCTAATACAGACGATAAGATAAAGGTTGGTTCAATAGAAGTAAGTTCATCTAATGCTGATTATTGGAATAACCTAGCAGCTATATATAAAGCAGATTATGACAAGGAGCAGGCAACATTAAATCCAACTTCAGCATCAGGATATAAAACATCTATGAGAAGAGCTGATGGCCAATGAGTAAATTAAGTTCTAAAAAGATTATAAATACAATCAACAAAGCCATAAAATTAAACCCAACTACAATAACCATTACTAAAAATACTAAGAAAATAGTTGATGGAGCGCTTGATTCTGAAACAGGTGCGAAAGATATTACAGTTTTAATTTATACAGGGAGTTCTGAAACTTCCGTTAATGTTGAAAGTAATACTGAAGGAACTACTTATACAAATGACAAAGATAAAATGCTTGCTGATAAGGATGCTGATTTAGAAGTTAATCCTAAAAATGCCATTGAGTTTTCGACTAATGGCATTAAATATAAAATTAAAACAGTTTATCCTCAGATAATTGAAGACATAATATGCGGATATATATGTGATTTAGAGAGGATTGATTAGTGTGGGATTTGAAGTTAATGATTTCATAGATAGAAAAATGGATGGAATGTATGAGTTACTTCAGAATAAGATACGACCTACATTAGTTAATGAAGCTAAAGAAAAAGCTTATTGGAAAGATAGAAGCGGAGATGCTAGAAGGGGAATAAATGGTGGAGTAGAAGGTAGTAATGGAGAGTTTGAACTCTATTTAGGACATAGTGAAGAATATGGAGAATGGCTTGAAAATGGTACTGGTATTTATGGCCCTACTGGAAGAAAAATAGTTCCAGTAAATAAGAAAATATTAAGCTGGGTTGATGCTGATGGTCAGAGACATTTTGCTAAAAGTGTAAAAGGTATAAAGCCTATGCCTATATTACATGATACTTTGGATAATAACAAAGACAACATAGCTAATGCAATAATTAAGCATTGGAGTGAGTAATTTTGAGAGACGGAATAAGGAAACAGTTAATAAGTATCGTTACAGAATTAAAAGACTGCTATGAGCCTAATGTGCCTGATAAAAGCACTGAAAAACCATATGCAGTAGTCGTTCAAAGTGATGATACTGATAATGGTGATGTAGTTGGATTTAAAAGAACTATAGAAGTATGGCTTTATGAAACCAGGACTACTTTTAAAAATCTAGATGCACTTGCTGATAAAGTAATTAAAGCACTTGATATGCAGGTAGTTGAAGATACAAAGGCAAATGAAACTTTCACATGTAAGTTTGCTGGAGCCATAGGACAGGATATTGTTGATACTGAATGGGATGCAATAGCAAGAGGATTAAAGTTTACTGTTATTGCACTGCATGAGGAAGATGAAGTTAATACAGATACCTGGCTTGATGCTTTAAGTGAATATACTAAGGCTATTACAGATCACGCTATATATTTGAATACCTGGAAGAAAAACTTTGAGGTACCTTCAATTCTTTGGAGAGTTAAGGATTCCAGTAAAGAAAGAGAGAATTTCGCTTTAATAAAAGAAAGTAAGACTCTTATATGCCATATTGCTAGTAATAATAAAAATGAAATTAATGAATTGCTAGATAATATAGAAGATAACCTTATAACTGATTTAAAAATACCTTTAGATTTAGCAGATAAACGTTATTTAACTATAGAGAGTATAAGTGAAGATAGAGAAGCTGATATGCTGTCTAAAGGTCAATTAATAGTTAAGTTCTTTAGAAGAAGAATGATTAAAAATGATACTCCTACTATAAATAGTATTCATGGTAGTGGGAAATTAAAGGAGGAATAAATGATGCCAGATCCTGAAGCAAAAGTTCAAGATGCTCCAAGTGGTGAAGAAAAGAACGCAGCCACAAAAGATAGTAGCACAGATAGTCAAACATCAAATAAAGATATCAGTAAAACTCAAAATGTCAGTGCAGATGATTCCAAAACTAATACAAAAGATGATAATTCAAATATGGCAGTTCAAGGAGGAAATACAGTGGCGCAAACAACTAAACAAGAAGAACTATACGACATTCAAGATTTGATTGCAAACAGTAAAGCACTTGGCTACAGAAAAGAAGTAGTTACAGGTGCTTTATTTAATTGCGAAAAAAAACAAATGTCAAAAAGTGAACTTGATGAAGCTATAAAAAAATTCTTAGGAAAGAAGGTTAAATAATTATGGAGAGAGGAACATGGAGTGAAACTAATAAACCATCATTACCAGGGTTTTATAATAGGTTTAAAACAGTTGCACAAAATACTATAGCAGTAGGTGCATATGGAACATTAGCAATTCCAGTAAAAGCTAATTGGGGACCAGCTAAAGAAGTAACTAAGATTACATCTGAGCCTTTACTAGCAAGTACATTTGGTAATGATACCAATTATACAGCATATAAACTTGGATTATTAGCTTTACTTGGAAGCCCAAAAGAGCTTTTAGTTTATAGAGTCACAGATGGATCAGAAACAATTGCTTTAATAACATTGAAAAATGCGGATGCTTCACCTTCAGATTTGCTCATACTTGAAACAAAGTATCCTACTAAAAGAGATTTCAATGTAACCACAAAGACAAATTTAACAGATTCAACTCAAAAAGATATTGTTCTTTATGAAGGGACAACTCAACTAATCGAGTTTAAAGGTCTTCCAGGTAATATTGATGACATGGTTGCAGCTATCAACAGCAATTTAAACAATGATTACTTAGTTGCTAAGAAGGTTGCAAACGCTACAGGAGATCTAGCAAGTGTAGCAAATGTAAAATTTACTGGTGGTAATGATGGATGCACAGACATAACTAATGAAAATTACTTAGATGCAATGTCTGCTTTTGAAAAATATAAAATAGATGGGTTTGTATTTGATGGAATAGCAGATGAATCACTTCAAAATAGTGCTGTAACCTGGGGAGAAACATTAAATGAAAATGGAGCAGATGTATTTATATTTTTAGGCGGAGATGGTACTGGAGATAATGCTATGGAAACAGCTAATGAACGCTCTAAGTCATTTGATAATGAGTATGTTATTAATGTTGGTTCTGATGGCATTTACAATGGTGTTACATATGCACCTGCTGAAGCTGCTGTGTATGTTGCAGGATTAGCAATGGGGTTAGGCATCCAGGATTCACTTTGTAACAGAGTTACAATCTTTGAAAATACAAATACAAAATTAAGTAGAGATGATAAAAAGACTTGTTTAGGTGCAGGGACTCTAATTTTTTCAGTAGATGATGATAAAGTTGTTATTGTTGATGATAAGAATACTTTCACTTCTTATACTGATGAGAAAAATGAGACATTAGGTTATTTTAGAGCCGTAAGATTTATTAGTATTGTTAATCAGGATACAGCTCTTGAAGGTGATCCTTATGTTGGAAAGATTATAAATGATGATACTGGAAAAGTAGCTATTATATCAGCATTAAAACAATATTTTGAAGAATTAAACAATGAAAGAATAATTGATAAAGGGTTTATAGTTGAAATAGATTCAGATTTACAGGTAAAGGCTAAAAATGATGAAGTCTTCTGGAAATGGTCCGCAACATATTTAAATGTAATGAAGAAAATCTATGGAACTGGATATGTAAGTTAGGAGGATGATGTAAATGCCATTAGACGCAAGTAGAAGCATACACAGTAAGAATGGAAAAATACTAACAAATGGTGAAGAACAAACTAATGTTACTGAGTGTACCGCAAAGGTAACACTTGATAAAAAGGAGTTAAATGTAGTAGGAGATAACTGGACAAGATATAAAAAGGGTACTCAAAAAGGTACTGGTACTTTTAATGGGTATCATGTAACATCTGCCATGATTGAAAGAGGATTTGATAGATTTGAAATTATATCAGCGCTTGAAGATCCAGAAGCATACGGCTATGAAAGAATAAGATTAATGAACTGCATGGCAGATGAAATTAATCTTGTTAATTTAAAGGTTGGAGATCTTGTAATGGAAGAGAGTAACTTCACCTTTGAAGGATATGAATTACTAGATAAGATTGAAGTCTAATTAAAATCAGATGCCAGGCAAGGGGCTTTGTACCTTGCAATATGTAAATATATCGGAGGAATTATATTATGGAAAACAATGAAAGAATTATGGAAATGAAAGAAAAAGATATAGTATCAAAACTTATGGGAACTTATGAAATACCTACAGTTACTGTTGCTTTAGACAGATTAGGTATACCACTTAAATTAAAAGGATTGACTTCTAAGGAGATTGGAAAAATAAGAAAAGAATGTACCTATCAAGTTAAGCTAAAAAATAAAATTGAAGATAGAACTGATAGCTCAGAATTTGATGCAGGTCTTGTTGCTACAGCTACTACAAATTTTGATTGGAATGCCAAAGAATTATTAGCACATCATAAGTCAAGTGATGCAAAACAATTAATAAGAAAAATGCTGCTTGCAGGTGAAATTGCTGTAATCACAGATAAGATAATGGAGATTAGTGGATATAGTGATGAACTTGAGGAAATAGAAGATGTAAAAAACTCATCGAACGGGGTGGAATAATAACTGCTCTGTATAATTTATTTACAAATCATCATATATGTCCAGATGAGTTTTATGGTATTGAGAGAAATGACACAGCAAGAAATATAATGCTTGCTTTTTCTCAGTATGAAATTAGCGAAAGAAATAAAGAAGCAGGGGGGTGATAATCTTTGGCTGTTAAAGAAATTTATAGAATTGGGATACAAGTTGGTGTTGATGGGGTTGAGGAAAGTAAACAAAAACTTAGTGCCATGGAGAAATATACTCAGCAAACTGAGAAAAGAATGAAAGCACTAAATAAAATTTTTGGTGGACCTACCGTAAAAATAAAAGATAATGCTTCATCCGCAATTGAAAAGATAAACTCAAAGATGCAAAGCTTAAACAGAGCTGTAAAAAGCCCTACAGCACGACTAAATGACCAAGTTACAAGTAAGTTAGATAGAATTAGTACAACTATAAAAAGATTAGAAAATACTAATGTTACTGCTACTTTAAGAGTGAAGGATCAAGCAACCAATTATTTAAACAAAGTACAGGCTAAAACCGACAAGCTTAAAGATACCAATATAAATCCTACTGCTAGAGTTTCAGATGAGGCTTCAGGAAAATTAGATAAAATTACTAAAACTGAAGATAAAATTAAAGATAAAAAGGTAAAAGTAAGTGTAGAAGATCAAGCAACTAGTACTATAACCAACATAGAAAATAAAATAAATGGATGGGTTAAGGCTGGAGCAAAGAAAGTAATTGCATTAGGTACTGCAGGTGTAATAGCAGCAGGCGGATTTGGAATAGGTGAATCAATAAAGACTTATTCTGAATATGAAAAAGGACTATCTAATGTTAAAGCTGTTACTAGTGCAACTGATGAACAAATGCAGCAATTAGATGGAGCAGCCAAAAAGTTTGGAAGTACAACTCAATGGGCTGCAAGAAGTGTTACATCAGCTGAAGAATTATTAGGTCAAGCAGGATTTTCAGTTAATGAAACAATATCTGCATTACCAGGATTATTAAATCTTGCAAGTGCTGGAGATTTAGATTTAGCAACTGCAACAGATATAGCAAGTGGTACTATTAAAGCATTTAGTTTAAATGCAAGTGATGCATCTCACGTAGCAGATGTATTAGCATTAAGTGCTAGTGATACTAACTCAGATGTTACTGATCTTGGTGAGTCTATGAAATATGTAGCACCAGTTTCCCAATCGCTTGGAATTTCGCTTGAAGATACTGCAGCTGCAGTTGGATTACTCAGCAATGCAAATATCAAAGGAAGCCAGAGCGGAACTGTATTAAGACAAACAATGGCAAGACTTGCAAGTCCAACAGATGCAGCAGCTAAATATATGCAAATGTATGGAATTAATGCTTTTGATGCACAAGGCAATATGAAACCATTAAGCGGAGTAATAGATAATTTAAATAGCTCTTTAGGTAAATTGACAAGTCAGCAGAGAGCGAATGTTATTTCTACTATATTCGGTACAGAAAGTATGTCAGGCGTGCTCGCATTGATGAATCAGGGTGGAAAAAGTGTTGGTGATTTAAGTCAGCAACTTAAAGATGCTAACGGTGCAGCAAAGCAAATGGCTGATACTAAGTTGGATAATCTTCAAGGTCAATGGATAAAGCTTAAAGCAGCAGTTGAACATATGCAGATAACTCTTGGAGAAAAATTAGCACCATACGCAAAAGAATTTGTTACCTGGTTAACTGGAAAAATGCCAGAGCTAACAGATGATGTAGTTAACTTTGTAGGTTATATAAGTAATCATACTGGTGAAATTAAATTTTGGGCTGAAACAATAATTGGCTTAAGTGCTGCCTTTGTTGGATTTAGTGCAATTGGTAAAATAGGAACTACACTTTCAGGAATATCAAGTTTAATGAATATCTTTAAAGGTGCAAAAATAGCTGAAGAAACTGCTGGTATTGCCAGTGGATTATCTAAAGTTGGGTTATTAGGTAGATTGTTACCTGTAATATTTAATCCGGCAGGAGCAGCTATTACAGCTTCAGTAGCACTCGTAGGAAGTGCAGTAGCAACAAATAATGAATTAATGACAAAATCTTTTGATACTAGTACAGATGATTTAAGCACATGGGAAAAAGTAATAAATGCTTTAACAGGAAGTACCTTAAAGTCAAAAAAAGAATTACAAGATGCTGGTCTTGCTTATGAGGATTTCGCTAGTTCTCTATCCGGAAAATTTAAGGATAGCGTAGAAGAAGCCAGTAAGTCATATAATAAACTTAAAATGACATTGGCTTTTGATAGTAGAAATGGACTTGATTCATTAAGTGATTCAATGGCAAACGATATAAAAAGTCAAGTTGATGTAATTGTAAAAAGTGCTAAAGATGCTGTTCAAAATAAAAGCAGTGAAATGCAGGATACATTATCTAAGTTATTTACATTAAGTGATGGTACAATTGATGATAGTGAAAGTAACGTTATGGATAATATAGCTGAATATCAAAATAGTAAATTTGATACAATTCAAAACTTAAATCAAAATATTTATGATACTTTAAATACAGCAGTAGATGCGCATAAAAAGTTAACTGAGGACGATATTAATAATATTAAGAATTGGAGTCATCAAATACAGGCGTTGCAAATAGAAGCTAACACGAGCAATGATGCTGATGAAAGATATACATCTAATCAAAGTAAATTTGAGAAGAGATTAGGCAGTATGACACCTGATGAATCCTTATCTTCAATGAAGGATTCCTACAATCAAATAATAGATATAAATCAAGATAAAGAGGATCAATCAAAAAAAATAATTGATAGTTCTAAAAATATAAAAGAAAATCTTGAAAAAGATTATAATGAGGCAATTCAAAAAGGTGATACCAAGCCTGCTGAGTCAATGAAAAATTCGATAGATGTTATAATCCAAAAAGTA
>JAEZKY010000181.1 GCA_023435985.1 Bacillota bacterium
CTTTATATGCTTCCTTCAATTCATCAAAGCTTATATTTCTATAGCCTGGATTTTCAACATCTGGAGATAAAGAAGCAGTTTTATTTGTAGGCCCAAGTGATCCTGCTACAAAACGAGGTTTATCTGGATTTTCTGCTGTAAATTTATCTGCTGCAGCTCTTGCAAGCTTTGCTCCTTCAAAATTAAGTTCATAAGTTTTATTTTCCATTTCATAATCTTTTTGAGATATACTCGTACTATTAAAGGTATTTGTTTCAATTATATCTGCTCCAGATTTTAAATACGCTTCATGAATCTCTTTTATTATATGAGGATTTGTAAGATTTAAAATATCATTGTTTCCCTTTTGATTGCAGGAAAAGTTTAAATTTCCTCTATAATCCTTCTCCTCTAATTTATAATTTTGAATACAAGTTCCCATGGCTCCATCTAGAACTAATATTCTTTCTTTCAATAAATCTTTAATTTGTAGTTTCATTAAGTTTCCTCCCCAAGTATTTCATCTTATTGCTCATCTTGTTTTCATCCATCTAAATTCAATAAGAATTTATGAAATTATCTTCTAGTATTATATAAAAATCCGCTTTACCTGCTACTAAAAGACAAATATATATTTAATTTTAAATGATTTATTGCAAAGAGTCCATTTTTTTAAACATTTTATATCTAGTCAATTAAATATAAGTATTTTAATAGATTTCTATTATAATAAATTTTAGATTCTAAAATCATTCTTTAATTTTAAAATTCATTTGATTTATATATAGCCATTCAACCATTTTTTCATTATTTACCATACTTTTTACTATATTTCACCTGCACCTTTATATTAGGATGCTTTTCGCAAAACTGGCTAATTACAAAATAACAACTTGGACACGGTTCCCATTTACTATATAAAATAAGATCCCCTTCATTTTTTAATACTTTTGCTTCTATTTGTTTATGTATCTCTTCAAATATCTTTTTTTCACTGTCGTTAACTCTATCGTAACCTATTCCTAATTTGCCCAGTTTATTAACTTTACTGCTTTTAAAAATCGCTGCCCCTTGTGGCGGTGCGATACAATAATCTGTTATGTCATTACTACCGCTTATTGCTTTAAACTCCTTATTATCATATATTGCTAATGCTATGTTTATAGAATCTTGCAGTGCTTTACTCTGATCTATTTTAAATATTGTTTTTTCTTTATCATCAGCCTTCATGTATTTATTTATATTCTTTATTAAACGCTGCATTCTTGGTATGTTATTGTTTAAATGCTCATGATATTCTATAGTGCCCTTCTTCGGTGTAATATAATGATGATTAATCCTTTTAGGTATTTCTATAGATATTGTCTTAATTTTAGTTTCATTATTATATTTTTCTTTTATACCTTCTTTTCTAGCAAAAACCATTTTTTTCAATAATTCAATATCTTTCGCATAAAGATATTCCTTTTCTATTTCTTTTTCTAAGCTTTCCAATTTTGCTTTCTTTTCTTCAGTTATTATTCCAGATACATTGCTTTTTATTGCTTCTATAGAATTTATCATCTGTTCAACATTTTCTTGAAATCTCGGCTCTCGTTCATATTCGATTCTATCTATATGCAGCCTTTTTACTTGTCTTATTTTTTCGCATAGCTTCGTATGCTCACTTTCAAATAATATCATTTTTTCTATATAATCTATGAAATCTCTAATATCATTAGCTCTATAAGTAATATCATCATCTCTAATACACATATGAAGTCTCTCCGTTACACTGTTATCTATTTCAAAGGTTTGTGTAATCTTTTCCTTAAACTTCTCTTCATCAAATTCATTTATGTTATATCCTTCTCTTTTTAATGCATACTTAAACTCATTCAGATTACTAATTTTTATTCGCTCTTTTTTCCTATTCTTTAGAGTTATATTTTTTTGCGTCATATTTACCTCTTATCTCTTAAACTCGACATTCTAAAATAATACCATATTTACTGTTAAAGTGCACTAATCAGTATAACGGTTTTCTTTATGCTTAATTTATACTCCTATTTGATCCTTCTTTATTTGTTCCTAATAAAATTAAATAAACCTACGAAAATTTAAATTTTCGTAGGTTTCATGATTGAAGCATTCCTATTTC
The DNA here is from genome assembly GCA_023435985.1 of Bacillota bacterium. GTDB lineage: Bacteria > Bacillota > Clostridia > Clostridiales > Clostridiaceae > Clostridium. The sequence continues at coordinate 2,120 of JAEZKY010000181.1, forward strand.
TTATCCCTTTTATAACTTATCTTCACTAAAAACAATAGAAACAAAATCAGGACTCACAAAAGGTTCTCCCCCTTCAGAATACATAAATGCCTCATAAGGATATGCTTCATTAAAATATGGTTCACTTTTAGAAACATCAACATTATTAACGCAATGAATCAGCTTATTTAATAATTCTTTGCTATAAGGTTCAGTAGAATGAGAAGTAAGAATGATATCAACCTCTAATTTATTTAACTTTTTAAGACTATTGAGATATTCACTTATGTTTTTACTTTCTTTTAGAAACATCCATACATGCTGTAATATTGTATCTCCTGAAAGCAGTAACTTATTTTTTCTTTCAATTAGTGAAATACAACCAGCAGTGTGTCCCGTACAATAAATCACTTCAAGTTCATATCCTCCTAAGTCAAATACTTGTCCTTCTTCTACCGGAATATAATTTATATTATAAAGTCTGTTTACATAATCTTCTTCATTAAAATCTTTTGAAAGCATTTCATTTTTTTTATAATTATCAATAGTTTTATTCCTTTTGTCTGATAATATAATATCCTTTACTAAGGCTATATCAGCTTCATGAATGTATACTTCATTAAATTGATAATTCCCTCCCATGTGGTCAAGGTGACCATGGCTGTTAACCACAATAATAGGTAGATCTGTTATTGATTCAACTACTTTTCTTAAGTCTCCAATCCCATAACCTGTATCAAATAATAATGATTTTTTATTTCCTACTATCAGAGTGCAGCATATCTTACTCGGATCACTTATATGATATACTCCATCCATTATTTTCTTAATATTATAATATTGATTATCCATACAAACACCTCTGTTCTTGATACAGTATTTTAGCTCCGTAGCTTACTCACTTTTATTAAATATCCTTAACTATTACTCATTGCACTTATCCCAGTAATCACCAACCAAGCCCTCTATAATAGCTCCACTTGCCCATGGCATCAAACAAAACCAGGTGCTGGCAAGAGAACCATCATCATATTTTTCACATACCAGCCCTTCGGAATGACAAAATCTTTCAGACATCCAGCCTTTTTTCCCATAATCATATTCTCTATCATAAGTGTTATAAGTTTGACATCCCCAGCCTATTACATCCATCATTCGATCTTTAACATATTTATCTCCCGTATTCTCCACAAAATATAGCAATTCATCTATAAGATTACTTGACATTGGATGAATATGAGGATTGGCAATTGAGGTTACACTGCCTCCACAACTGGACCAGCCAATTCTGCTAAGAGGCGGTACTTTAACAGGCGAATTGTAACAAAATTTAAAAGAAAATTCATAACAGATTGCATCTTTCATATGCTTTAGGTAACTTTTTTCCAAAGTTAAGGCATGTAAAAATCGGACAGCTTTTATATATGCTAAAATCCCTTCTGAATCAGTAGCTTTATCTGTATCTAGCGGTGTACCATAGCATTCCATCTGCTTAACATATTCTTCATAATAATGTTTTTCACTCTTTTTCAAGCTATCTATCTGCGATTTATCCCCTGTAAGATAACAATAATATGCTAAGGCTGCCATACACCAAGCACCGCTGAATGAATCATATTCAATACCAGCTCCAGTTTTCTCTGATAAAATGAAGGGATATTCTTCATCAGTATTTTTTGTTTTCTCAACTTTTATGAGAATTTCTTTTACAAATGTGAGCCAATCCTCATGCTGACAACTTTTTAGCTTCTTTTCCAAATCATAAGCCTTTAAAATATAAAATAGTGACTGTCCTATCAAATAGGAACTATGCCCCGGTGTATGCATTCCATCAAACCACCATCCATTAATAGACCATTTTCCATCACTATAAGCTTCGTAAGGTAATCCTGTGGCAGGGTTTAGAGAATTTTTTATAATATTCTTAATGCAGGATAATGCCTGATCACGCATTGGTTCATTGACAAACCTTAAAGCTGCCATTAGTATCGGTGTTGCTACTGATAATCCGTTAGTCCAGGCAATTGATATAATTTTATTATACCTATAACCATCACTACTCTTATCCTCAAAAACCTGGCCAGAATAGCTAAGATCTTCCGGCAGCCATGCATCCTTATAAACAGCCTGTGCCAAATCAGCTACTGTTGTTCGTATATCACTAACCTTTCTTGGGTTTTGATGATAACGATAGTATGACTCTTTTATCACGGAGTTAACATCCAGTATTGTTTTAGCGTTAAATTCATATACATCTAAACTAAATTCAAACCTCTCTCCAGGCTTTAATTCAAAACAATTCTCATCTAAAGCTGCTCTTTCTCTAACGTCATGTGACTTTACAAATAACCATGGTGCATTTTCATACCCCAAAGTATAACCTACAGTTCCTTTAGCTAATGAACAAGTATATCCTGCATATTGATAAAATTCACCTTCCACCTCAGGTTTCCATTGCTCTTTTATGCCACTGCTCCTTATGAAATATGGACTTGCACTAAACCCATATATTTTTCCTGTGTCATACGCTAAAACTACTGGATGAGATAGCCTGTCACCTCTTACCATCCACCAATGGGATGAAGGTCGTATTGTTTCTTCTCTTAGTCTTGGAAACTCATTAGGAACATTCTGCGGACACTCACCACGATTTCTACCGTACATAAACGCTGGCATAAAATAACGTGGATTTATTTTATTAAATGGTAGTTCTATATGAATAACACCAGTCCAACTTGTTTCATTTTTATTATTAATACTTATATTTACTTTAAATGGAGTCTTTATATTTCCATCGCCGCTTAATATCTCTACAGATGCATCTAATCCATGCTCATACAATGTAAGGTAATCATTATTTTCTTGTTTTTTATTTCTTGCTGTAATGATAAATTCCATCTTAATCACTCCCTAATTGTTATCTATACGCTCTACCTTCACTATACATGTTCACTATCTGTGTTTAATAATCTTCCAGACTTCATTTATTAATTATTCATAAATCTGTCTATTCTTGCTATCTTTAATTCCTGTCTTTCTGTAAAAATAAGTGTTTACTACATCTCTCCATTCCTCTGCATCCTTTATTTGTATATCCATCTTTTCTAATACTTCATTAAATATCTCATCATTAATATATTCTTTTAATCTTACCCAATTTTCTTTAAAGCCTTCCGCTTCCTCCACTCCTTCAAAATGAGTATCATATATATGCTGAAGCACAGTCTTTCCTGTACTCAATTTATGGGTATAAGGAACATAGTGAAAGAATAATAAAAGTTCTTCTGGGCAGCTTTCCAAAAATTCATACATCTTGGCTACAGGTTCCTGATACTGCAACGTATATGCAGTTCCAGTGGCAGCTGTACGATCTACCCCTAAACCTTTAAAATCAGCATAATGATAAGTGCCCCAAGGGGAATATTCATACCCGTCTACACTTGGACCATAATGATGGCTAGGGTTTACCATCCAGCCTATACCTAATGGACTGGTATACTTTTCATATACCTCTCTAGATTTAAGCAACATCGAAATTATTATCTCTTCACACTTTTCATCACAGGCAAAAGTCAGCTTAACCCATTCTTTGGTTATATCCAAAGCACTAAAATCTGGATTCCATGTGAGTCTCCCAAATCCGTATAAATTTGCTTGAGCTAAAGGATGTCCTGTCCAGCACAAACTATCACCTATATTGGAAACTCCAGCTATTCCGCCATATTTACTGTTAAATAAACTTCCATCCACTACTTTTTTAACTTCTGATCCCTTGCCTTTTGCATAAGTATCAAAATCTAAGCATTCTTTCCATAAAGGTACAAGATAGCATAGATGTTTCTGCTGACCAGTATATTCTTGTGTAATTTGAAATTCTATGAATTCATTAGTTTTTTCCATGGCTCCAAGTAATGGTGATACTGCTTCTCTTATTTGAAAATCCATGGGCCCATATTTTATTTGTAAGACAACATTATCTAAAAATTCTCCATCCAGATGTTTAAAGTTTTCATACGCAGCCTTTGCCCTATCTTTAGAACGGTCTCTCCAATCAAGTAAACAATTATATACAAAGCACCTCCAAATAACAATTCCATTATGTGGCTTTAGTGCCTCTGCTAACATATTTGCACCTTCTGCATGATTACGTCCATAAGTAAAAGGACCAGGTCTGAATTCTGAATCTGCTTTTACAATAAATCCACCAAAATCAGGTATATAGTCATATATTACCTTCGCCTTTTCTTTCCACCATTCCATAACTTCTACATTTACAGGATCTGCTGTTTCAAGTTCGCCTAATTCAACAGGTGCTGCAAAATTCACACTTAGGTACAACTTGATTCCATAATTTCTAAATACATCGGCTATTTTAGCTATCTGAGGTAAATACTCTTTTGTTATAAGTTTAGTTTCATATTCATGTACATTTACATTATTAATAGCTATTCCATTAATACTAATGGATGCTAGCATACGAGCATAATCTTTAATTCTATCCAATTTACTTACTATATTGTTATTCTCGAAAAATATAGATTTTCCAGCATATCCTCTTTCAATATCTCCGTTCATATTATCCCATTGATTTATTATTCTTAATGCATTCCCTGGATTTTCAATAGCTTTTATCTCATTTAAAGATTTTCCTGTATAAAGGTTTCTAATAAAATGAAACACTCCATAAAGTACTCCATTCTCATCCTTCCCTATTATATAAAGCACCTCTTTATTTTCTACAGACTGCATTGATATACAGAATCCTTCCTCCAAAAGTTCATCTTTTATATTAGAGCATAAGTCACTGTTGCTTAAATCTTCTATTGTCCCTACAAATATATAAGAAGTTTTTGGAGCATCACTACATATTATTGGCATGGTTTCAAAAGACTTAGTTATAGCTGTTTTTAACTCATTTACTGCTGTAGAAATCACTGAATTTTTACTTTTCACAAGGATATACTTAAATAAATCCAGATATTCCTTATATAAATCAATACTCAAACTTTTTCTATAATCTAACCAACAATTATACATTTTACTTGTCCCTTTTAATACTTCTTTCATTTTATCCAACCTCTCACTTATATTTAATAATCCAAAATTTTTAACGAAATTCCAAAAGTACTATTCCAAATTCTACATCTGAAAAATGCATGACGTACCGGTAAAACACCATATAAGTTTAAATTTAAAATTAAATATCCATAAAAAACAAAAGCATAGCTATCATACCTCAACTATACTTCTGTTATTTTATAACAATTGATTTTTAACTCTTCATACCAGTTGTAGCAATTCCTTCTACAAAATATTTCTGAGCAAAGAAGAATACCAATATACAAGGTATTATACTTACCAGTGCCATAGCCATTATCTGATTCCAAGGAACCGCTGATGCAGATGAATCAAGTGATATTCTGAGGGCTAAAGGCAGAGTTAACTTGCTTACACTATTAATGTAAACTAAAGAGTTAAAGAAATCATTCCAGGTCCACATAAATTGAAATATTCCTGCTGAGATTAATGCAGGTTTGCTAAGTGGCAATATAATCTTTGTAAATATAGTAAAGGAATTGCATCCATCTATTATTGCTGCCTCATCAAGTTCTCTTGGCAGACCTCTAAAAAACTGAACTAACATAAAGATAAAAAATGGATACCCCGCAAAAATTGCAGGTACAATAAAAGGATTATAACTATCAATCCAGCCTAAATCTCTAAATAACATATATTTAGGAATAATAACAACGGCATTTGGCAGCATAAGTGTAGATAACATAAGTGCAAACAGTATTTTTTTGAATGGGAATCTAAATCTTGCAAAACCATAGGCTACTACAGCACTTGACATAACTGTGAATAGTACAGTTGGTATAACAAGCTTTACAGTATTGAGGAAAAATGTACTATATCCATATTGTCCTGACCCTTTCCAGCCTTGTGCATAAGAATCCCATATAAAATTTTTAGGAATCAATGCTGCCGAACCAAATAATTCTTCATTACTTTTAAATGATGCAAAGAAAAGCCATATAACTGGATAAATCATAACTATTCCTACAACTGCTAAAATTATATATCTTAAAATTTTACTTCTTGATTCTCTTTTCATTAAAATTTACCCCCATCATCATAATAAACCCATTTACTTGAAGATTTAAATATTACACCCGTAAAAATCAAGATTACTATAAACAGAATCCAAGATAATGCTGACGCATACCCCATTTTAAAATATCTAAATCCTTCTATATATAGTTTCATTCCATATAAATAAGTTGATTGCATAGGCCCTCCGCCTGTAATTACAAAGGCTGATGTAAATTCCTGAAAAGCTCCTACTAATTGCATGATAATGTTAAAGAAGACTATTGGAGTTAACATTGGTAAAGTGATGGTAAAAAACATTCTAATCTTTGTTGCGCCATCCATTATTCCAGCCTCGTATAGTTCTTGTGGTATCTGCTTCAAGCCCGCAAGAAACAATACCATTGATGAACCAAACTGCCATACAGTAAGAATATCCAATGTAAATAACGCTAAATGAGGACTGCCTATCCAGTCCTGAGGTGGTATTGAAAATATAGCTAAAAGCTGATTTACTGTACCCTCTTTCATAAATAGGAATCTCCATAATACAGATACTGCTACACTTCCTCCAAGTATAGATGGAATATAGTATATAGTTCTAAAAGCATTTATAAACTTTAATTTTGAGTTTAAAATCATCGCAATCAGTAATGCAAATGCTAATTTTGCAGGAACAGATGTAAACACATATACTACTGTTACCCATAATGAGTTCCAAAACTCATGATCAATTGTTAAAGCATTTATATAATTAGTCAAACCAACAAACTTAGCTTTTCCACTTAAGCCCAAATTAGTAAATGAATAATACAATGATGAAATCAAAGGATATAGTTGAAAACCTAGAAAACCCAATAGCCATGGAGCTATGTATAGTAATCCTGTATATTTTCTAAGTGTCTTACCTCTTCTATGCATAGGACTATTTTCTAATTTAATAACTGCATTTTGTTCCACATAAAAACCTCCTATCTTTCCTTTAATTTAAGCTCGCTTACAAATTATTTATGGCTAGAAAGCTTCCGTCATAATATATTAATCTTTCATTAGAAATGACTAAATAATGATTGAAATCTAAATATATATTGAAGCTTTCTAAAGGTAATATAGACTAGCACTTATTAATAAATTCTAATTTGCAGCACTCTTTAATTCTTGTAGTTTACTATTGTATTGATTAATTAAATCATCTGCTGCCTTATCAGGTGTGAACTTTTTATACGCAACATTTTCAATCTCAGTTATTAAGATATTTCTTAATTCTTGATTGCTAGAGTTGCCATTATATATTAATCCCGCATTTTTTGCTGCTGGATCAACAGCTTTTAATGCTAATGGATCTATTTTTTTTGCATCTAATGCAGCTTGCCTCGAAGCCTCTACAGGAGGTATAGATCTAACATCTCCTAAAGCTACAGCTGCTTCCTTATCGTTAAAGAAGAAGTTCATAAATTTTGCTGCTTCTTTTGCATTAGGAGAATTTTTATTAATGCAAAGTAAAGTTGCAGGTCTTACTAAGACACCTGAATTTTTAGCATCCTTAGGTACTGGTACCAATGTAACATCTGCACTATCTCCTAATGGTTTATCAATTACACCAAGTCCTGCTGCCCAGGTAAAAGCACCACCAAATTGCTTATTTGCCCATACAGTATTTTCTTCTGGTTTATGATTGAATGTAAAACTTTGCTCTGCTGGCTGCAAAATACCTTCATCAAACATTTTCTGCTCAAGTTCAAATGCTTGAGTAAGTGTAGCTTTATCAAAGCCCATTGTATAATCATCTTTTATCCATTGCTCACCAGTTTTTTGAATAACATATGGCATAATAACAAAATCTAGCAAGTTGTTTTGTTCAGCATTTATTAAATAATTATTGCTATTTTGCGCATGAAGTTTCTTTCCTGCTTCAATTAATTTATCCCAATCTAAATCTTTAGTTAAATCAATATCAGCATTCTTTAACATATCCTTATTATAAATTAAGGTTACTGCATTTAATCCCATTGGCAAGCCTTGAATTTTACCATCAATTGTACAATAACCGTCTAAAAATTTCTTATCAAAACCACTCATATCAATTATGTCTTTAAATTCATTTAAGTCATAAAACATTTCTCCTTGTTTTGCATAATCATAAATCCAAGGGTTGTCCACTTGAATAAGATCTGGTGCAGTGCCGCTGCCTAGCTGAGTTGATAACTTATCATTATATCCATCAACTCCACCATATTCAGCTTCTATCTTTACATTCGGATTTTTTTTCATATATAAATCTATTGCGTCTAGAGTCGCTTTATGACGTACATCTCCTCCCCACCAAGAAAACCTTAATGTTACTTGATCTCCTTTGCTACTATCTTTAGCAGCAGTTTCTTTTGATGAATTCCCACAACCCACGAGCATAGTCGTAGTTATTGCAAGAGCACATAAAATGCTAATAAATTTCAATCTATTTTTCATTAGAAATCCTCCTAATTTCATATAGTGCTAAATACACTAAAAATTTCACTTATAGCTGCAGCTTTTATTTTATCTTACCACATATGTAAATATTTTCATAAGTTATCTATTATTATATAAGGTATCTTTATAATAGGACTTTTTATAAGATAATTAAAAAGGTATCTTTTTCTTATAAAAAGCATCTCTTTATCATTATTAGAATCACTTTCTCATAATTTTAAATACTTTTGTTGTTTTATGTATGCAATTTTACTTTTATATGGTAAAATTTATATAAATTATATAATAATGTAATTTATATACTAAATAGTATATATTCATTTTAAAAAAGCATTGACTTAGAATAACTCTCCACACCAAATTAAATCTTATAACTCTTTGAAGATAATCAAATAGGAGGAAACTTATAATGTACAAATTACTTGTGGTAGATGATGAGAACGAATCAAGAAATTTATTGTGTAGATATTTTCCATGGAGTGATTTAGGCTTTGAAATTGTTGATCAGCTGGAAAACGGAAAGCTTGCATTACAGTACATTTTAAATAATCCTGTAAATGTGGTTCTTTGTGATATAAAAATGCCTTTTTTAGATGGAATCGAGCTTTCAAAGGAAATATTCAATCGTAAGCTTAAAATAAAAGTTATCTTTTTGAGTGCTTATAAAGACTTCGAATATGCTCGTAACGCTCTAATTTACGGAGTCAGCGATTATATTGTAAAACCTTCAAGATATAATGAAATTTTTAAAGTATTCTCTTCTTTAAAAAAAGTATTAGACAGCGAATCCCCATTTAATGATAATTATGTTTCCGACGCAAAAGCAAACGGTTTCAAAAATCTATCAGCCTATGACTCAAAAATCATCTCATTTATTAAAAATTACGTAAAAGAACACTATAAATATGCCAAACTTGAAGATATTGCTGAAGAAGTTCACATGAATCCTAACTATTTAAGTCAATTCTTTAAGCAAAAAACTGGAGAGTGTTTTTCTAGTTATTTAATAAAAGTGAAAATGAATCATGCAGCTGAGCTATTGAATGATGTAAGATATAAAACATATGAAGTTAGCGAAATGGTTGGCTATAGTAATACAAAAAATTTTACTAGAACTTTTAGAAGCTATTATGGGAAAAGTCCTAAGGAATATAGAAATCAAAAATATACTATTGATCCTAATTCTTCTGAAAGGTGATGATTTTTTGAATAAAAACTTTTTTATAAAGAACTTATTAATGTTTTTAGTTCCATTACTAATACCTACATTAATACTTGGCTCTTTATCAATAGTTATCACTCAAAGATATATTAAAGATCAAACAACTCAAAATAATATGGATTTATTAAACCAAACAAAGACTAATATTGATTTAATTTTCAATGAAATAGACACTCTTAACATTCAATTTGACAGTGCAGGCAATATGCCTTTAACTTTAAAAAATGTTTTAAAAAAGAAGATTCTGTATTCATCAGATTTAGCAAGCATAGACACAACTTCCTTTTTTCTAAATTCCTTTGCTAATTCAAAACCTTATATTTATTCTATACATATTTATTATGAAAATGAAAATGGTAGATTTTGTACTACCAATAATGGCATAACAAACTTAAATAATTTCTTTGACACCTCTTGGTATACTAGCTATTTAAAGCATCCATCAAATGAAAAAATATGGATAGAAACAAGAAATTTAAAACAATACGATTTTGAAGAACAAGGAACAAATCTTATAACAGTTTATAAGAGGATGTCTCTAAATAATGGTGTAATAGTTTTAAATATTAAAGCTGATTACATACAAGATTTGCTAAATAAATCCGTTACTTCCCCTGAACAAAAAATATTTATATTAGATGCTGATAATAGCGAAATTGTTAGCAGCCAAACTTCTGACAATATAAATAACTTTGATATTGAAAAACTTACAAAATTAAGCACTAGCACAATATACTCTCCTTCAAAAAATAAATTTTTAATTGAATCAGTTATTCATTCTGATAAATTTTCTTGGAATTACATATCTGTAATTCCTAAAGATATACTA
>JAEZKY010000270.1 GCA_023435985.1 Bacillota bacterium
ATTAGAAAGCGGTAACCATGATTCACTTATGAAAAATGGTGGTTATTATAAAGAGTTGATAATAAAAAAGTGAGCAGGACTTTAAGAGTAAAATTAAATAAACTCTTAAAAATAATTTTCTACGTGGAAATTAAAAATATATTATTTTTAAAACAATAAGTATGAAAGAGAGAAAAAATATGAATGTCACAAATGATATTAAAAAAACATTTAATAATCCTTTTACTGCATTAAAGCACAAAAACTTTAGATATTATTGGATAGGTATGTGCGTTTCTTTAATAGGTACTTGGATGCAAAATATAGCACAGCCATGGCTGGCGTATACATTAACTAATTCACCATTTCTGCTTAGTTTAATAGGAATAGCACAATTTACACCGATGCTGATCTTTTCTTTATTTGCAGGAGTTGTTATTGATAAGTTTCCTAAAAAGAAGATTTTGTTATTTACTCAATCTGCCTCGCTTGTAATCACTTTGATACTTGCTATTTTGGTGTGGACAGGAAAAGTGCAATATTGGCACATATTGATTATGGCTACAGCCCTTGGTATAGTTAATACTGTTGATATGCCATCACGTCAATCTGTGATTATAGAACTCGTAGGTAAAGAAGATTTGATGAATGCAATTGCATTAAATTCTATGGTTTTTAATTTGGCAAGAATTGTAGGACCAGCAATTGCGGGAATAGTAATGGGGTATGCTGGAATTGCAATTTGTTTTTTTGTAAATGCGATTAGTTTTTGCGCAGTAGTAATTAGTTTACTTTTTATTAAGTTAAATTCAGTAGTAAAAAAGTCTAAAGATAATGCTAGAGTGCTAGAGGAAATTAAAGATGGACTTAAATACATTTACGATAAGAAGATTTTGTTGTATACTACATTAATATTGACAATAGTAGGTACATTTGCTCCAAATTTCAATGTGCTTGTGCCAGTTTTTGCAAAAGAAATATTAAATCAGAATGAAGCGGGATTTGGAATTTTAATGTCTTTCATGGGATTTGGATCATTTCTAGGTGCCATGTTTATTGCAACTTTGAGTAAATCAGGACCTAAAAAATTTATTGTCTATGTAGTACCTTTGATTGTAGGAGCTGCATTGATTATTACTGGATATAGTAATGTTTATTTATTAACAGGAATATTTCTAGCGGTTACGGGTTTCTTTTTTATAGCATTCACTTCAAGTGCAAATTCAACGCTACAGCTTAATTCAAGCAATGAATATAGGGGAAGAGTAATGAGCGTGTATACTTTAGTTTTTTCTGGCTCTACGCCTGTTGGAAATCTTTATGCAGGATTGTTTGCTGAACATTTTAGTGCAAGAGTAGGATTCGCTGCGTGTGGAGGCATAATAATACTTCTTATGATACCTTTGCTTTTGGCTAAAGAAAGATTGAAAATAAGCTAGAAGTAAATATAAGTAAAAAATAATGTATGTTTGATATGGATATTTAGTGATATAATCATAATTAAGAACTGCTGTTAATCTCATAATTCAGTAGAATAGAATGATTATTTACTAAGCAAAAAGAAAATAGATTTTATAAAGATAAATGAGCCTTTAGGAGGAAATATGTCAGAAAATAATGGAGTTGACAACAATATAATAAGCAATTCAGCTAAATCGTTAGGAGAACAGACGTCAGAAAGAATTATTCAATTAATCATAGAAAATGATTGGAAAATTGGAGATAAGCTACCTAATGAATATGAGCTTGCGGATATGCTTAATGTTGGGAGAAGTACGATTAGAGAAGCTATAAAAGCCTTGGTTTCTCGAAACATATTAGAGATAAGGAGAGGAGCTGGGACTTTTATATCTCAAAAAGGTGGGATTGCTGATGATCCATTAGGATTGACATTTGTAAAAGATAAATTTAAATTAGCACTTGATTTATTAGAGGTTAGATTTATGATAGAACCATCAATAGCCTCGATAGCTGCGGTAAAAGCTACAGAAGATGAAATACAGCAAATGTCTGTTTTGTGTGATGAAATCGAAAGTCTTATTTTAAATAATGAACCTTATTTAGGAAAGGATATAGAATTTCATACCGCTATAGCTAAAAGTAGCAAAAATCTGGTCATGGTAAATTTGATTCCTATAATAAATAATTCGATTACAATATTTATTGATATTACAAACCAAAAGTTAAGGAATGAAACAATAGAAACTCATAGAGAGATTTTAAATGCAATCAAGTCACATAATTCTAATGCTGCACATGATGCGATGCTTTTGCATTTAGTATATAATCGTAGGAATATTAGAAGTGTTATAGAGAAGGAAAGAAACTACATATAAAAACTTAAAAAGTATCTGTTTGTTTTGAACAGGTATTTTTTTTGCATCTTTTAAATACATCTGATGTATATTGCGGTAGAATGCTATATTATAATTAAATATCAGATGTATAATGTAATATAGCAAATAAAAAACAAAAAAAACAAGTTTTGGACAAAAAATATTGACAAATACATCAGATGTGATATCATAAATACATCAGATGTATTTAAACGGTATCAAATATTCACAAAGGAGATATATATTATGATTAGTCAAGAAATAAGAAAAATTGCTCCAGAAATGGATCCACTTCGAAGAGGGATGGGATGGACTACAGAAGATTTAGCAAAACCTCAGATTATAATAGAAAGTACATTTGGAGATAGTCATCCAGGAAGTGCTCATCTATTTGATTTTGTAAATAAGGCTGTAGAAGGAGTTAATCAATTAGGAGGAAAAGCGGCAAGATATTTTGCAACAGATATTTGCGATGGAATGGCTCAAGGACATGATGGAATAAATTACTCTTTAGCATCTAGAGATACACTTACATCACTAATTGAAATACATGCCAATGCAACACCGTTTGATGCAGGAGTATTTATCTCAAGCTGTGATAAAGCGGTTCCATCACATCTTATGTCAATTGGAAGATTGAATATACCTTCTATTATTGTAACAGGTGGAGTAATGGAGGCTGGACCAGATTTATTGACTCTAGAGCAGATCGGTGCTTATAGTGCAATGTGCCAACGTGGAGAAATAACAGAAGAAAAACTAACTTATTATAAAGAAAACGCATGTCCATCTTGTGGAGCATGTTCATTTATGGGAACAGCAGCTACAATGCAGGTTATGGCAGAAGCTTTAGGTTTGATGCTTCCAGGAAGCTCATTAATGCCAGCTACTTGCGAAGATTTAAAAGAAGTTGCTGTAAAGGCTGGTAGACAAGCTGTTGAGCTAGCTAAGATGAACCTTCGTCCAAAGGATATAGTAACTATTAAATCTTTTGAAAATGCAATATTAGTTCATGCAGCTATATCGGGATCTACTAATTCATTATTGCATTTACCAGCAATAGCACATGAATTCGGATTATATATAGATGAAGAAACTTTCGATAGATTACACAGAAATGCACACTATTTATTAAATATACGTCCTGCTGGAAAATGGCCTGCACAATATTTTTACTATGCTGGTGGAGTACCTGCAATAATGGAAGAAATTAAAGATCAGCTTCATTTAGATGTAATGACTGTAACAGGTAAAACTTTAGGTGAGAATTTAGAGGAATTAAAAACAAATGGATATTATGAGAAGTGTAACAGCTATCTTGAAAAAGTTGGAGTAAAAAAAGAAGAAGTTATTCGTCCATTTAACAATCCTATTAGTACTAATGGTTCTGTATCAATACTAAAAGGAAATATTGCTCCAGAAGGTGCAGTTGTAAAACATTCAGCTGTTCCAAAAGAAATGCATGAAGCTGTATTAAGAGCTAAACCCTTTGATAGTGAGGAAGAGGCTATTGATGCTGTATTAAAGAAAGTAATTCGTCCAGGAGATGCAGTTTTTATAAGATATGAAGGACCAAAAGGAAGTGGAATGCCTGAAATGTTTTATACAACTGAAGCAATTTCTTCTGATGAGGAATTAGCTGCAAGCATAGCATTAATAACTGATGGTAGATTTTCAGGAGCATCTAAAGGGCCTGCAATCGGGCATGTATCACCAGAAGCAGCAGTAGGCGGACCAATTGCATTAGTTGAAGAAGATGATTTAATTGAAATTAATATTCCAAAGAGAATTCTACAGATTGTTGGTGTAAAGGGCAAAAAATGTAGTGAAGATGAAATTGAAAAAATACTTGAGGAACGTAAGAAAAATTGGAAACCAAGAAAATCAAAATATGAATCTGGTATTTTAAAGATTTTTTCAGACCATGCAGTATCACCAATGAAAGGTGGATATATGAAATAATTAATATAAAGGGAAGGAAATATAATATAAAGTTTTTAAATTATAATCTTTCCCTATTAAATAATAATTATAGTTATCATTCAATTTGTAATTTATGTAAACGTTAAATGAAGAAGGAATAGTAAATATATTTTTATTAAGAGAATTTTAAAATTTTATAATTAACGGATGAAAATAAAAAGAAAATTAGATGCAGATATCGTAAATGTACATGGAGTAGAAAACTTAAAATATTAAATATGAATAGGAGTGTTTTATATGCCGTTGATAATAGTTGCAATAGGTGTAGCGTTATTATTGTTATTAATGATTGGATTTAAATTAAATGGATTTTTATCGTTGATTATAGTTTCTCTTATAGTTGGAGTAATGGAAGGAATGCCAATAGTTAATGTAGTGACTTCAATAAAAAATGGAGTGGGTGGAACCTTAAGTAATATGGCACTTATAATTGGATTTGGTGCTATGCTTGGCAAACTTATGGCAGATAGCGGTGGCGCACAAAGAATTGCTATGACATTAATAAATAAGTTTGGTAAGAAAAGAATACAATTAGCTGTACTTATTACTGGATTTGTTGTAGGATTTGCGTTATTTTATGAAATTGGATTTGTATTACTTATTCCATTAGTATTTACAATAGCAGCTGAAGCAGATATACCACTTTTATATATTGGGGTACCAATGGCAGCAGCACTTTCTGTAACTCACGGATTTTTACCACCTCATCCAGGACCAACAGCAATAGCAGGAGTTTACAATGCGAATATTAGTAAAACGTTATTGTATGGTGCTATACTCGGAATACCAACAGTAATAATAGCTGGACCAGTATTTGCAAAATTTCTGAAAAATATGGAGCATCCTATTCCAACTGGATTATATAATCCTAAAATATTTAAGGATGAAGAGATGCCAAGTTTTGGTACAAGTGTATTTACAGCATTAATACCAGTGTTCTTTATGGCAGTACAAGCTATAGCTGAAATTAATCTTCCAGCTGATTCACAAGTAGTTAAAGTAGCAACGTTTTTTGGAGATCCTGTAATTGCATTATTAATTGCAGTTGTTGTAGCAATATTTACTTTTGGATTAAATAGAAAGAAAAAAATGCCTGAAATAATGCAAACAGTTACCGAATCTATAAGTACGGTATCAATGATAATATTGGTTATTGGAGGCGGGGGTGCTTTAAAACAAGTATTAGTTGATAGCGGAGTTGCTAACTATATAGCGGCTGTAATGAAAGATAGTACAATATCACCTCTTATATTAGCATGGCTCATTGCAGCACTTTTAAGAATTGCTTTAGGTTCTGCCACAGTAGCAGCCATGACAGCAGCAGGAATTGTAGCACCTATTGTAAAAGCAACAGGAGTTAGCCCAGAATTGATGGTAATTGCAACTGGAGCAGGAAGTTTAATATTCTCTCATGTTAACGATCCAGGATTCTGGATATTTAAAGAATATTTTAATTTATCTATTCCAGAAACATTAAAATCTTGGTCTGCATTAGAAACGATTATTTCGGTGTGTGGGCTTGTAGGCGTATTAGTTATAAATGTGTTAGTTTAAATAAAGTTAAATAAAATAATGTCTCAAAGTAACTTAAGATTATTTTGAGGCATATTTTTTATTCTTTAAGATATTATAATAAAGTTAAATCTAATGTATCACCGTAAAATGCATTTAAAAACAGATATGGATTAATAGAAATTAATTTAGAAGATAACAGAAAAAGAACTATTAAATAATATTGGCGGTATCAACAGATTCAGCTGATTCCAATATGGCAAAGGCAGATGTAGTATTAATAGGACCACAAATTCGTTTCTAACTTCCAGAAATGAATAGGAAAGGTGAGAAATATAACATTTCTGTAGAGGCAATACCATCAGTAGATTATGGTATGTGCAATGGTCCAAAAGTATTAAGTTTTGCAATAAATTTAATAAATAATCAAAGACTATAAAACCGTTTCAATTAAGTTTGGCACGGTTTTAATTTTTAATGAATCAAGTTTTATTTAGAAGAATAAATATAGATATGGATAAGAAATAAAAAAGTGGTGTATAATTCAATAGAAGACATGGTAAATAAAAAGTTAAAATGGTATAATTTTGAACGAGAAATAAAATAAAATTATATTTTTTGTAATTAAGAGGGGTATTATGGATAAAAAATTATATCTATCGTCAACTGATAAAAAAATAGCAGGAGTATGTGGTGGATTTGCTGAGTATTTTGGACTGGACTCTACACTGATTAGAATTGGATATTTAGCAATGGTTTTATTAGCGGGAACAGGAATACTTTTTTATATTATTTGTGCATTGGTTATACCTAAAAGTCCAGTGAAATAAAAAAATTTAATACTGATATGATAAGTATATCTATTCACAAAGGAGGAATTAGAAATGGAACAAATAAATGATATTTTAGATAAAGCACCAATTCATTTAACTACAAATACAATAGTTCTTGTAGCGGTAGCCATCATTGCAGTATACATTTTAATAAAAGCTATAAGCGGTATTATTAAAATAGCTGCTATTATAGGAATATGCTATTTTGTATTAATGTCTCTTCAAAGTACAAATCTTGTTAATATACCAGTTGTAAGAGATGCTTATACAACAATAGAAAAATATATTCCTTCAAAGGAAGTATGGACGGAAACGGTTGATAAGGCTGAAAAAATAAATAAGGTTGTTAATGATTTAAATTAGTGCCTTAAGGAGGAAAAACATGAAAACTTCAACTCATAGAATAGCAATTCCTTCTATCCTTGAAGTAGGAAAAGGAAATATTAGAAGTATAGGCATCTTCATTAAGAAAGGAATGTTCAAAAAGGTTTCAGTATATTTTGGGGAAGGGATAAAAGAGTTATTTGGTGATGATATATGCAGCTCATTAGAGGCTGCTGATATTGAAATCTCAAAAATAGAAATCATATCAGACATAAAATTTGAAGAAATTAGTATAAAAGCCTTTGAAATATCAAATGATGTTGAAGCGTTAATTGGTGTAGGCGGAGGAAAAGCTATTGATGCAGTAAAATATATGAGCTTCTTAAAAAAGATACCATTCATCAGCATTCCAACATCAACTTCTAATGATGGATTTTCAAGTGCAGGGGCATCACTAATGGTTAATGGCAGACGCATGTCTCTTCCAGCTAAAACTCCTTATGGAATAATTGTAGATATTGATGTTATTAAAGGTGCACCGGAAAAATTCATATTCTCAGGAATAGGAGATTTGGTATCGAATATTACTGCTTTATATGATTGGAAATTTGAAGAGGAGAATGGAAAAGTAATTATTGATGATTTTGCAACTATGATATCTAAAAAGGCAGTAAATAGTTTTGTAAGAACCGAATTTAAAAGCATTAAAGATGATCTGTTTCTGAAAGAGTTAGTTGATTCTTTAACCTTAAATGGGATTTCTATGGAGATTGCAGGAGATAGTTCTCCAGCTTCAGGATCAGAACATTTAATTTCACATGCTCTAGATAAATTTCTTGAGCATCCTGAACTTCATGGGATACAAGTTGGTATTGCAACATACATTATGGCAAAGGTGCAAGATCATAGAGCTGAAAGAATAACAAAAGTATTAAAGGAAACAGGTTTTTTCGAGTATGTTAAAACCTTAAAATTAAAAAAGGAAGATTTCAAAAGAGCTATAGATGAGTCTCCTCTTATAAAGCCTAATAGATATACATATATTCATGTTGAGGAAAATAGAATACTTGCCAAAAATATAGTTGATGAAGATGAAATCTTAAATTATGTATTATCGTAAATCGTATTAATTTTGATTTTAAATCAAGATAATTGAATAAATATATGTTAGTTGGCAAAAATAACTTCAGATTTAGATTCATCATTAGTGAAGGAGGTAAGTTTGTGAAAAAATTAAAAAAAGGCGAACATGAAGAAGCTATGGAAAAAGCTAAAGAGATGCTTGATAAAGGCTGTGGAATTAGTGAAATAATAGAAGAAACTAATTTAAGTGAAGAAAATGTGCTGAAGGCAAAAAGAAAATGGGAAGATATATCATAAAAACTATAATAATTAATTGTAATTTATTATGCATAAAATTGAAGAATAAAAATTGATTTTATATAACTATCAATATATCGCAAACTTTTAATAGCGATTAATTGATAGTTTTTTATTTTAAAAAAAGTATAAAATACATATGAATAAATATGCAAAAATAATGAATGTGATGTATAATGTGATTATATTATTAGGAATAAAGGTGAATATTATGAATAACATTACATATCAATATATAGATCATACAAACGAAAAATTTAAAGAAGTGATAGATTTAAGATTCAATATTCTATTCAAACCATATAGTAAAATTAGTAAATATGACTACGATGAATTTGATAATATAAGTTTTCATTTAGTAGCATTAAGGGAAGATAAAGTTATAGGATATTCAAGAATGACTAAAATAAATGATAAGGGCAAAATCACTAATGTAGTTGTTAATCCGGAATACATAAAAAAAGGAATTGGATTTGAAATGATGCAAAGGCATATTTTTAAGGCTGAAGAAAATAATATTGGTCACTTATACTTAAATGCAAGAGCAGATACCATCAATTTCTATAAAAAAATCGGATTTGAGTGTAAAGAAGACATGTTTTTATCTGAAAAAAGCGGATTGATGCTGCAGAAAATGTATTACGAAGTGAATTTGGTAAGATAGTATTAGAGAAAGGATAAATTTGATATAGACTATAAGGTGTTTTTTAATTATTACATGCATATGAAAAATATTTAAGATTAGATTGAATGTAATGGAATATAAGGAATTATTGTAGAAATATGCAACTAATATTGAAAAATGTAAGAAATTGGAGTAGTATATAGTGTATATATTGATAATAGTACACTTATTGAAAGGTAAGGTCACAAAGCCATGGGTCTAAGGAATGTTATGTCTATGATTGCCAGGCTACCAAGAAAGTTGTTAAGAATAAATGTTTATGCTTTTCTTCAGTGTCTATTATTAATTAATAGGCACTTTTTCTATGTCCAGGAACTGCCTGAAGGCGAAGGATTAATAAAAGTTTGTTTTTTATAAACTAATGGAAAATAGTTTTTTGAAATTAGTGATGTCAATGCTTATTGGAGTATCAATTGGTTAAAAGGTCACAAAAAAGAGAGCAGTACGTGCATTTTTAATTTGTATTAATTAAAAATTCATATTGATAAAAAGTAATGTAAAGTGAGGGGAAAGTTATGGGAGTAAGATTAAGCTGTATTGACGTCTGTCATGGATCTAAAGTTGTTTCGAATGATTTTTACATAAAGCATTTCGAACAACAAGATAAGGATGTAAGACATTTGTTAGAGGATGTAATGGGAAGAGATGAGAGATATATGTTTGATGAAGGCGAGAATTCTCTATCTTTAGCCATAAAAGCTGCAAAATCTGTATTAGATAAAGCGAATTTACAGGGGAGTGATATAGATGTATTAGTTTATTCGTCTATATTATCGGAATATGTATCACCTCCAACATCGATTTTGTTACATAAAGAATTAAATTTAAAGGAAAATGTAATGTGCTTTGATATGAATGCAAACTGTGCAGGCATGGGAGTTGCTTTGGAGAATATATCAAATTATTTAATCTCCTCTAAACATGCAAAGATGGCTCTAATAGTTGGATGCGATGATGATAATTCCTTATGTGATACTAATAATGAAATATGCTATGGAAATTATGGACATTCTGCATGTGCAATAATCTTAGAAAAAGTAGATGAGGATTGTGGGGTAATTGATACTGAATATTATATAAATACAGAAGTTAGTGATAAAGTTTTGTATCCAAGTAATGGTTTTTCAAGCTTTTTTGAATCCAGAAATGCTGATGAACTTTGGTTAAAATGGACACCATTTGATACAGGAGTATTCATGTATCCTGCTACAGAAATAATGACGAAAGTCATAAAAAATGCAGGATTAACTAAAAATGATATCAGTATGTTTTGTTTATCACAACTTGCAGTTACTAATACGAAGAAAATAAGAGAACTTATGGGTTTGGATGATGATAAGACAATATATATAGGGAATGAGTATGGATATACAGGTACTACTAGTCCGTTTATAGCATTATATGAATCCATAGAACGAGGCAAAATTAAGAGGGGAGATTATATTGTATTTTGGACATTTGGAGCAGGCTCTCAGAGTATAGTAATGTTGTATAAATATTAAAATATAAATAATTAATTTAATACGTGGGGGTAGGAAATGGATAACAAAGAAAGTTTTAGAATAAGTTTTAATAAGAAATCACTTAAGTTTGTGTTAATGATATATATGATATGTTGTGTCTTGTCATTTATATTCTATTGTGGTTTGAAATTATTTGGCTTTAATGATGCTATAAGTGTAAAATCCTTGATGTTACTAGGATTATTTGTTGTTATTTACGCTATAGTGTTACATAAGTGTTATAAACTTACACTTGCTCAAAATAGCTTTAATATCAAAGCTTTTAATGTAACAAAGGGAATACTTTTATTTATAACTTATTTTCAGTATTTATATTTAAATTTGACAATGCACTTAAATTCTTTATGGTTAGTAATTTTCTTCTTTATCATTCTTGGAGCATTATTTTTTGATATGAAAATGATTAGTGCATCAATAATATTGGGTGTTATATGTCAAGTTATAGTTTTTATAAACAATCCTTCAATTTTTATAGCCAAAGAATTTACAGTAGCAGAAGCATCCATGACAATTATTACAATTTTGATAACTTTAACATTAATTTTTATTGTTGTATATTTTGCATCTAATTTATTGGATTCAATTGGCGATAAAGAAAGTCAGGTAGAGGAAGAAAAGCAAAAAATACTAGATTTGTTTAAAAATATAACTCAAATTTCCAATACGGTTTTAGCATCAAGTGAAAATTTAAGTGTTGCTATTGAAGAACAAACGAGCTCTCTTCTAGAAGTATCAGGAACAAGTCAATCTATATCAAAAGACTCAGGTGAAATGTTAAACAAATCAAATAAGAATAAGGAAATATTAAATACATTACTAAGTGCTAATGAAGTAGTTACTAATAAAACAAAAGATAATGAAACTAAAGTAAAAGAGTTTATTGAAATTACTGATAAAAATCAAGAAGCTTTAAATAATACATTGTCAATTATTAATGATATAAAGAATAATATACGGGATACTTTTAAGTCTACAAATGATTTGGAACAAAAATCAAGAGAGGTAGATGAAATATTAAAGCTTATTGGAGATATATCAGAGCAAACAAATCTGCTTGCATTAAATGCATCAATTGAGGCAGCAAGAGCTGGAGAATATGGTAAAGGATTTGCAGTTGTAGCAGAGGAAATAAGAAAATTAGCAGAAGGAACAAAGGAATCACTTAATCAGGTAAGCTCAATAGTAGGGGAATTGAAAAACAATATAAATTTAGTTCAAAGACAAATGACCGATAATAATGAAAAGTC
>JAEZKY010000324.1 GCA_023435985.1 Bacillota bacterium
ATATCCGGATGGCCTTGTAACTTAGATCCATATTTTCTTAAGCTTAAGAGTTCCTCTTTAGGGAAATATCCTCTCTCTGCCAATGTAGCATATAATGCTGGTGCTGAATGTCCTTTTGATAATACAAGCCTGTCTCTCTTTGGATCTTTTGGATTTTTAGGATCTATATTCATTTTTTCAAAGTATAAAACAGTTAGGATATCTGCAATTGATAATGAACCTCCTGGATGTCCTGATTTTGCTGCTGATACACTTTTAACAATACTTATTCTTATATTACTTGATATTTTCTTTAAATTTTCATTCATGCGCTATATTTCCTCCTAACATTTAAGATCTGTAATTTTTTCTATTAGTACTTTTCTTCAAGACATTACTCTTGCTCTTGGACTATCATTATCTTATTATATTCCTCTTTTCTACTACCAATTAATTCAAAAGCTTTTGCTGTATCTTCTAGTGAAAATCTGTGTGATATAAGTTCCTGTAATTTAATTTTCTTTTGTTTTAAATATTCTATAGATGCAAACCATTCTTTTCCTGGAAATGGTGCAGAATATGAATTCCAAAATCCTTGTAAATTTAATTCTCTTCTGAATATTCCTTCAAAAGCACTCTCTGATAATTCAATCCCTGCATGTCCAATTCCTTGATATGCTACTTTTCCTTTTTTTCTTGTTATTAATAAGCATTGTTCTTGTGTTATCTTTGATCCAGCACATTCGATACTGATATCAACACCTAGCCCATTGGTTAACTCTAATATTTTCTCAACTGGATTTTCCTTCATTGCATTTATTCCTATATCTGCACCTAAAGCAATAGCTTCTTCTATTTTTTTATCAGATATATCTACTGCAATAATTCTTTCAACTCCTGAAATCTTAAGCCATTGAATTGTAAGCTGTCCTATGGTACCAGCCCCTAGAACTGCTACTGTATCACCTAGTTGCGCATGAATATTTAATGTTCCATGTAATGCAACTGCTAATGGTTCTATCATTGCTGCTTCTTCATAATCTATACCGTCTATTTTTAATACGTTTGCTGCTTTAACATTTGCATATTCTGCAAATCCGCCAAATTGCGTTGCACCTATCATTTCATAATTTTCACAAAGTGAAAATTGTCCCTTTTTACAGTATTCACATTCATTGCATGGTTGTAATGGAACTGCAACAACTCTATCTCCAACTTCTACATTTGTAACATTTTTACCCTTTTCAACTACATAACCTGAAAATTCATGGCCTAATATAGCTGGTAGCTCATATTTCCATTTCTTTAATGCTCTTGGAGGATCTGATCCACATATTCCTGCCGCCATTACCTTTATTTTAACTTCATCATCTCCATATGGACGTAATTCAATTTCTTCATATCTTATATCTCCTACTCCATGTAGTACTGCTGCTTTCATTTTTTCTCCTCCTTAATAAACGAAATCTAAATGAACAAAATATTTTATATTTTTATGGTCCTTATTGTAAAACATACTTTTACTTAATAACCTAATGTTTTTACTTTAAAATTAATGGAAGAAAGGCCCTACTATTTGTGCAAATTTTAATATTATCCAGTTGAGGAAGTTACCACCCATATCTAAACTTGAAATCTGAGTAACTCCACCTGGTACTTGGAAGCTTGCACCAGACATCATTGCAGTGTGTACTGTTGCAAAGTCTGTTGCCATAAGTAGTGAGAATGCAAGCACTATTGTCCCTGTAATTACTGAATGAACAATATTTCCTTTTCTTGAACCAACCACGAAGGCAACATAGAATGGTATTGTAGCTAAGTCACCAAATGGCAATACTTTGTTTCCTGGTATAATTACTGCTAAAATTAATGTAATTGGTACTAGGATTAAAGCTGTAGCCATAGTTGCTGGGTGTCCTACTGATACGGCTGCATCAATCCCGATATATAATTCTCTTCCAGCATATTTAGCTTGAAGTTTTTCTTTCATCGCATCTGAAATAGGAATTAAACCTTCCATTAATATCTTAACCATTCTAGGTAGTAAGAACATAACTGCTGCCATGCTAACACCAGCTTTAAATATTGATCCCGGGTCGTTTCCTGCAAGTATTGCAAGTACGCAACCTAAGATTAATCCCATCATCATAGGTTCCCCAAATATACCAAATCTCTTTTGAATTGATTCAGGATCTGCATGTAACTTATTTAATCCTGGAATTTTCTCTATTAAATATCCAATTGGAATCCCTACTAATCCAAATGCAGCAGTAGAACCTGTTGGAAGTGATATACCTTCTAAATCATAAAAATTTGCAACCATTGGAGCTGTTCTATCAGCAATGATTAATACCATAACTTCATATAATATTGCACAGATAATTGCAAACATCCAACTGTCTGTAACTATATAACCAGTTGCTCCAGCCGCTATAAAATGCCAGTAATTCCAAATATCAACATCTAAAGTTTTTGTTAATTTAAAGAAGATCATCACTAAGTTAACAATTAAACATACTGGTATTAAGATAGCTGCTACTGGTGTCGCCCAAGCTGCCGCTGCTGCTGCTGGCCAACCGCTATCAATTACGTTTAGACTTAATCCGAATCTTTTTACCATTTCTTGTGCTATCGGTCCTAATGTACTTGATAACACACCACAAACTAAGTTGATTCCAACAAAACCAATACCTATTGTGATACCAGATTTAAATGCCTTAGTTATTCCTGTTCCAGCTATCAAGCCTATTATAAGTATTGCTATTGGTAAAATTGCCGTTGGCCCAATTCCTAAAATGTACTGAACTACTCCCATAAGTTGATCCATATTATTATTCCTCCTAACAAATTATAAAAATTATTTATAAAATTTTTATTTAAATTGTCCTAATAATTATTAGGACAATATAAATCTTACTTAAAGAAATCTAATATTTGTGCATCTAGTTTATCCATACCAATTCCAGTAACATATGCTGTAGCTTTTATTGCTGGAATTTCGTAAGTAGTCGGCAAAATAGTAGTTGAAATGATTAAATCAGCGTCTTTTGCTTTAGAAGCTACCTCCGCTATCTTACATTGAATAATTTCTGCTGGAATACCATTTGCTTTAAATAATTTTTCAACCTTGTCGCAAACTACTGTTGATGTTGCTATACCTGCACCACAAGCTACCAATACTCTTTTTTTACCATTCATAATTAATTCCTCCTAATATTTTTAATTTGCTTTATAACTTAAAATATTTGCATTATCAGTTTAATTTATATATTGTTTAAAAGGTTTTCAATCTGATCCTGATCTTTGGCTTCTATAATTTGCTTTACTAAATCTTCTTGCTGTATAACTTCCATCAACTCCTTTAACACTTCTAATTGATCATGAGGTTTGTTAAGTCCTAACATAAATATAAGACTCATTTCTTCTTCCTGTGTTTCATCTTCCATTAACTTAAACTTTATTGGACTTTTGGGTACTGCTATTGCAATAAACTCTTCCTTCACGTGAATTGCATCAGTATGAGGTATTGCAACATTGTAATTAGTTAATTTTATTCCTGTGGGAAAAACGTTTTCCCTTGATATCAACCCATCTAAGTAAGTTGACTCTACATATCCATATTTAAATACTTCATTGTGCATCATCTGGAATAATTCGTTTCTGTCTTTGCATGGTAAATTTACTTTTATCAAATTTTTATTAATAAATTTATTTAACTCCATACACTCATCTCCTTTCAATACTGCTTTTTTTATTTGATCTTTATGCTATTTATTAAAGCAAGACCCATGCCAAGTTTTCGGAATATTTTGATTTTATAAAAATACCCCCTTTACTTCTTTTTTAGATTTAGCTGAATGTATGTTATTCACTAGATTTTCTTCCCTAATCATGTAAACTATTTTTTTTATTTCTTCCCTGTTATCCTCTTTAAGTGCCAGCAAAAAAACTATATCTACCATTATTTTTTCATTCCATTGTATTGGTTTATTTAGTTTTGCTATAACTATAGCTGGTTTAATAACATTTTCAGGCAGACCATGGGGAATGGCTACTTCATTGTTAAACACACTATCTCCAATAGCTTCTCTTTTGTATATATTTAATAAAAACTTATTGTTAACGAATCCTTTTTCTTCAAGTAGCCCTACCATTTTATCTATTATTTCCTCTTTATTTAAACAATCCAAATTTGTCAAAATAAAGTCTTCAGATATTAATTGATTTAACTTTTCATACACTATTAATTCTTTACTAGCTGCTTCCATACCAATAAGCTTAATTAACTTATTAATACCAATTCCATTTAATATATTTCTGTACTCTATAAAAGGTATATTTGCTACGTTAATTTTTATAGTTCCGCACACTGCCACAATATCATATTCATTTGACATCTTTGCAATTTCATCTTCTATGTCTTTTCTATTAATAAAACCCATTGCAAATATCTCTATATTGCAATGCATTTTTTTTAGGTATTTCTGAATATGCATTTTAATACTTAATGCATTTCCTTCCCCTGTTAGACAAATAGTTATTATTGCTTTCTTTTTGTTTTCTCTGTTCTCCATTTTCGGTTTAAACGTACCATGATATTCTTTTAACTCTTTTAACATTTCAACAATATTATCTAAACTTTCATATTCTATTGAAGCTTTTCTAACTGCTTCTATTGCTAATAACGTATCAACTCTTGCCAAACTTCTAGTTTTTATTCCAGTCCGCTCCTCAACCTGTGACGAGAACATTCCTAATGACCCCATATCTACAAGTAATAAACACCCTCTCCCTTCATCCATTTTCTGAATCAATTCAATAGTTCTATCTAATCCGCTTTCGGGTGATTCATCTAACGATATCTCTATTCCAATTGCATCATCTACTCCTAACAACTGATTAACAATATCTGCAATACCACATGCAACATGTCCATGAGTTATTATAAATACCCTAACCTTAGGTTTAATATTAAACGTATCTGAACAAAACTTCTTTATATAGATTGAAATATATATTGTTTCTTCTTTAGAAATTTCCAAGTTTGTGGATTTCTCTATCATTTGTCTTATCTGTTCGGCAATTTGCATCTCTTGTTGCATAGTTTCTTTGTTTATATGAATATTAGATTTTCTTATAACTTTCCCTGTAATAACTCTTTCAATAGTAAAATTAATATGTATAGCTAACGCAATAAAAAAGTTGTCGTTTATAAACTTATATTTTCCTCTAACCAATTCTAAAATTCCTTCAGTTATACTTATAACTTCTGGTCTAACTATTGATTTTAACTCATTTATATTTAATAACTTTGTAATTTTTTTATTATCAATTATCTTTCCTAATTTACTTTCAACTCTTTCCAAAAGAATCTTGTCTAATTCACAATCGTTTATTCCTTCTGACTCAAGTTTTTTAAATTCAGATTCTATATAATGATAGATTTCATTTTCATTTACATATTTAGTTATTTCATTTTTATTTTTTTCTTGATTTTTTATATCTATATATAGATCATCTATAACAAGATTTTTTACTTGCTTATCATTCTTTTGTCCTTCAGAAAATGAATTTCTAATTGAAATACTTATGTCATCCATACTAATAATTACTTCATCTGTATTTTTGAACATATATTTTACATAACTTTTTGCACAAATGACTTGAATGTCACTTTTAAGTTGCCCTATGTTAGCTTTACAGTTATATAGCATCAAACAGATTAATATGTCCTTCTCAACTAAAAGATTTCTATTAATTCTATGCGCCTCTCTATTTAAAAACATTACTATAATCTCTAATCTTTCATGTAGCGGTCTTTCTATTAATTTAGGCAATTCAATGAGCATAGGTATCCTTCTTCTAAATGTCAATAATAAACTTGATTCTGGATTTTCAGTAGTTGCAGCTAATATAAGAACATTAACTTTTCTTTCAACATTTGTTTCTCCTAGTCTCCTATACTTACCTTTATCTATAAGATTAAATAATATTTCTTGCCCTTCTGAAGGAAGTCTATGTATTTCATCTAAAAATAAAATGCCATTGTTAGCCTTTTCAACTAATCCTTCCTTATCTAAATTAGCTCCAGTATATGCCCCTTTAATCACTCCAAATAATTGAGCGATAAGAAGATTTGGATTTTCTGCATAATCTGCACAGTTAAATACTATGAACGGTGAATTTTTAGACTTGGCCCCGCTTGATACTGCAAATTCATACATACATTCTGCCAACTCACTTTTACCAACTCCTGAACCACCATAAATAAGTGTGTGTAATCCATTGGGTGGATATAATATCGCTGCTTTTGCTAAGTCTATCTTATTTCTAATACTTCCTTTATACCCTATTAGTTTTTTAAAACTCTCTTCATTTTGATTATCTGATTTAGGTGTGAATATATTATCACTGATATTTTCTCCTCTAATAATCTCTGGACCTAACTCTTTCATATACCTTCCTACAATATTTCTTGAAATATTATATCCTTTTTGTATCATTCGTTCTGTGGCTTTTCTTTCAGATATATTATTACTATATAAAATTTCCTTTAAATCACTTAGCAATAATGCCTTTCTCCTATCCCTTGAATCAGGAATACTTAGTTCCCTTCTTTTTTCTATAACTTTTAATCTTGGAATAGATAATAATTCTGAAAGTTCCTGATCTGTATAAGGATTTTTCTTATCCTCAGTATCAATAAGTTCAGATAATCTTCTCACTCATATCTCCTCCCTTGTGGTCTATTTACAACTCAACTTAATATAGGGACCTAGTTAACGTAGCAAAAAATTATTTTAATTTACTTAACATAAATATATACAAATTAAAATATCCACTAATCCGTTCTCTTAGTAAACATTTACATATGTTGCTATAATACTTTTCATTTATATCTGCAATGAATTTACCATCAGAAAATGCTCTAGAATATTTTTCTCTAAATATCATTAGTAAAAGTGAGTTATTCAAAAAAATTTAGAAATCTAAACTAGAATTTCAAAGTCTTCCAAATAACTCACTTAATAAGTATAATTGACATATTAGAATTTCAAACAATAGCTGGTTCAAGAAGATTAGAATAAAATTATGTGTATTTAATAATTATATTTCTTCTGTTTCAAAAGCTTTCCATGGAATATCAATTTTAGCTCCTGAATTTATGATATCATCAATATGAATTAACAATGGGAAATCACTAAGTTCAACTATTCCCTTTTCTGCTAAAAGTCGCACATACTTTGCTGCGCGAGTAGCAATGACTACTGATTCCAAAGTAACTCCTTTTAATTTTTCCATTGCTTCCGCAAAGGAAAATCCTTGTCCAAGTAGAGTTCCTATTCTACGGGTACGCCCTCCAAAAACAGTTACATAAAGGTCTCCACCAAAATATACGATATTTTCTTCTTTACCGCCTATTAATTTAAGAAGATGTTTTGCTTCCTTTATACTTTCTCCAAAAAGTGCCGCTTGTGAATTGTAATGCTCTTTTCCTGAACCATCTGCTCCAATAGCTAACCCAATAGCTAGAGATACACCAAGGGCATAAGCGTTCTTTAAGGCTACTGCACATTCAACTCCTACAACATCTGTTGATAAGCTGATATGATAATAAGATGTCTCAAATAAATCCTTAAATTTTCTAAGTATATTTACATTATCTCCACAAAATACTACTTCTGAATTGTCTTTGTCAGCAAGCTCATAACTAGTACATGGACCTCCAATAGCACTAATAGAAAGCTTTTTATTAGGAGGAAGTTTACTCAAAAAATACTGTGGATAATTGATTATTTCTCCATCCTCTTTAGTAACCATTCCTTTTGTTATTGAAAGAACAGGAATGTGTTCAGGTATAATAGGCAATATATTATCCGCAAACCAATCAACACCAAAACTGCTGACTCCACAAATAATAACATCAGCACCATCTATTGCTTCCTTTACATCTTCTATTTGATAGTAATTAATCCCCTTTTTAGGTAATTCACGTTTCAATGTAGTATGAAACCCTGTTTCCTTCGCTGCACTTATGATATCTCTATCTAATGGAGTACCAACAAGTCGTACCTCATTATTATTTTCTGTTGCAGGAAAAGTTAATGCAGATGCCATTTGGCCTGCTCCAATAATTGCAATAATACTCATAATATTACCTCCATATTTACAAATTAAAAATTTGTTAAAACAATTTTTAATTTTCTGAATTTTAATCTTTATGCTTCTTATTAGAGCAAAAATTATGCCAAGTTTTTGGAATATTTTGATTTTACAAAAACATTCTTACTATTTCTTTTTCTGATTGTGCTAAACGTATATTTTTTACTAGATCTTCTTCTCTAATCATATGAAATAATTTTTTTATTTCTTGCCTATTATCTTCTTTAAGTGCCAACATAAAAACTATATCTACCATATTTTCATTATTCCATTGAATTGGTTTATTTAGTTTTGCCATAATTATAGCCGGTTTTATGACATTTTCAGGTAATCCATGAGGAATTGCTACTTCATTATTGAAAACTACATTGCCCATAGATTCTCTTTTATATAGATTCAACATAAACTTATTATTAACAAAACCTTTTTCTTCAAGTAATTCCGCCATTTTATCGATAACTTCTTCTTTCACTAAGCAATCCAGATTTAATAAGATCAATTCCTCTGAAATCAAGTTGCTTAGGTTACTATGTTCTACGCTTTCATTTGAATCGTTTTCACTCTCTATAAGCTTAACTAATCTGTTAATTCCTATTCCATTTAGCATGCTTTCATAATCGATAAAGGGTATATTACCTACTTTAATTTTTATGGTTCCGCATACCGCTAAAACATCATATTCAATGGATAACTTTATAATTTCACCTTCTATATCTTTCTTATTTATGAAACCCATTGCAAATATTTCTATATTGCTATTTTCTCTTTCTAAACGTTTTTCAATATACGTTTTAATACTTAATGCATTACCTTCTCCAGTTAAGCATACTGTTACTATTGCTTTCTTTTTCTTCTTCCTATCACTTATTTCTGATTTAAATGTACCATTGTATTCTTTAACTTCTTTTAGCATTTCAACAATATTATCTAGGCTTTCTCCTTCTATTGAAGCCCTTCTAGCTGCTTCTAATGCTAGTAAAGTGTCAACCCTTGCTAAACTTTTAGTCCTGATTCCTGTTCTCTCTTCCACCATTGATGCAAACATTCCTAAAGATCCCATATCCACAAGTAATAAACAACCTCTTCCCTCATCTATTGCTTTAACCATTTCAATAGTTTTTTCTAATCCACTTTCTGGTGATTCATCTAAAGCTATTTCTATTCCTACGGCATCTTCTATACCTAATAATTTATTAACAATATCCGCCATTCCACAAGCAACATGCCCATGCGTAATAATAATCACCTTAACCTTAGGCTCTACATTAAATACGTCTGAACAGAATTTTTTTATATAAATAGCTATATATGTCACTTCTCTTTTTGGAATCTTTAGTTTTGTTGCCCTTTCTATCATTAATCTTATCTTTTCTGCTATTTTGATCTCTTGGACCATATTCTTGGTATCTACTTGAATATCAGATTTTGTTATAACTTTTCCAGTCATTACTCTTTCAATTGTAAAATTAATGTGGATAGCTAACGCAATGAAAAAACTATTGTTAATAAATTTATATTTTCCCCTGACTAGTTCTAAAATCCCCTCTGTTATGCTTATAACCTCAGGTCTCACTATAGTTTTTAGTTCATTTATATTGAGTAACTTTGTAATGTTTTTATTATCAATAATCTTTCCTAACTTATTTTCTACCTTTTCTAGGAGAATCTTATCTATCTCCTCTTCTCCTATTCCTTCTTGTTCAAGTTTCTTAAACTCATCTTCTATATACTGATATATTTTATTTTCATTTACATAATTTTTTATTTCATCCTTATTTTTTTCCTTGTTCTTTATGTCTACATATAAATCATCTATACCAAGATTTCTGACTTTCTCACTTTCCTTCTGTCCTTCAGCAAAAGCACTTTTGATAGAAATGCCAACATCCTCCATATCAATAACTACTTTATCCGTATTCTTAAACATGTATTTTACATAACTTTTAGCACATATAACCTGAATATCACTTTTTAATTGACCTATATTAGCTTTGCAATTATACAACATTAAGCATGTTAATACATCTTTAGTTATTAAAAGATTTCTATTTATTCGTTGAGCCTCTCTAGTTAAAAACATGATTATAATTTCAAGCCTCTCAGACAAAGGTCTTTCCGTTAATTTAGGTAATTCAATAAGCATAGGTATTCTTCTTCTGAAAGTTAGAAGTAAATTAGACTCTGGATTCTCAGTAGTTGCTGCCAATATAAGAACGTTTACTTTTCTTTCAACATTTGTTTCTCCAAGTCTTCTATACTTGCCCTTATCTATCAAATAAAATAGTATTTCCTGCCCTTCTGCTGGAAGTCTATGAATTTCATCTAAAAATAAAATACCTCCATTTGCTTTTTCAACTAACCCATTCTTATCAGCATCAGCTCCTGTATATGCGCCTTTTGTAACTCCAAATAATTGAGCAATAAGTAGATTTGGATTTTCCGCATAATCTGCACAATTAAATATTATAAATGGTGCATTTTTAGGTTTTGCTCTGCTAGATATTGAAAATTCATACATACATTCTGCTAATTCACTTTTTCCTACCCCTGATCCACCATAAATTAATGTATGAAGGCCATTTGGCGGATATAGTATTGCTGCCTTTGCTAGATCTATTTTATTTTTAAGGCTTCCTCTGTATCCTATAAGCTTTTTGAAACTCTCTTCACTTTTATCCTCAGAGTCATCCGATACAACAATGTTTTCTTCTTTTGGTATTACATCATTTTCGTCTTTGAATTCTTGAATCACTTCTTTTATATTTTTACTTATAATGCTTCGTGAAATATTATAGCCTCTCTCTATCATTAATTCCGTTATTTTTCTCTCTGATAAATTTATATTTTTTCGTAATATCTCCCTTAAATCTGTTAGAAATAACTCTTTCCTTCTATCTCTAGAGTCTGGAATATTTAGTTCATTTCTCATTTGTATTACCCTTAATCTTGGAATCGATAAGAATCCTGCAAGCTCTTGATCTGTATAAGGATTTTTTTTATCCTCAGAATTAATAAGTTCAATTAGTTTTTGCATGCAATCCCTCCATTTTAATACAGTTGTTTTCTCCATAGTTAATATTGATTCTATTTGTCTCCATACTTTTTATTCCATAACATTATATAAAGCAATATCTATGCCATTATACATTTTGTGCCAAATAAAACTTTTTATTTATATAATATCCTCCTCCTCATGAATTTTTATTTGGAATGTAAAAAATCTCGCAAATAAAAACACTTTTAAACTGCGAGATCTTTTTATACTTACTATATTACATTGTATTTTTCTTCTTGTATATCATTTTTACTTCAAATTTAGACATTAATTTTACTTTTCTGATTTAAATGCATATTTCAAAAATCAGCTTATAATTTTTTTTACATACTACTAATATTTTATTAAACAACATTAAAGAAAAAAATAAAGGTGGTCGAATCAAAATCGACCACCTTTACTTTTATATTATATTAATCAACTTTAGCTGTATCAATCCAGCTCATCATGCCTCTTAATTCTTTACCAACTTTTTCAATTGGATGCTCTGCTTCCATTCTTCTTCTTGCATTAAATCCTGGTCTATTTGTTTGATTTTCCAATAACCAGTTCTTAGCAAATGTACCATCTTGAATTTCAGTAAGAACCTTCTTCATTTCTTTCTTTGTCTCATCAGTGATTATTCTCTTACCAATTTGATAATCTCCATATTCAGCAGTGTCTGAAATTGAATATCTCATCATGCTTAATCCACCTTGATATAATAAATCAACAATTAATTTCATTTCATGCATACATTCGAAATAAGCATTTTCTGGTGCATATCCAGCTTCTACTAAAGTTTCAAATCCAGCCTTAATAAGCTCTGAAACTCCACCACAAAGTACTGCTTGTTCTCCGAATAAATCTGTTTCTGTTTCGTCTTTGAAAGTTGTTTCAAGAACACCAGCTCTTGCTCCTCCAATTCCATTTGCATAAGCTAAAGCATATTGTTTTGCCTTTCCAGAAGCATCTTGATGTACAGCTATTAAGCATGGTACTCCAGCACCTTCTGTATATGTTCTTCTTACTAGATGTCCTGGTCCTTTAGGTGCAACCATGAATACATCAACATATGCTGGTGGCTTAATTTGTCCAAAATGGATGTTGAATCCATGAGCAAATACTAGTGCATTTCCTTCTTCTAAATTTGGAGCAATTTCTTCATTATATATTTTAGCTTGTTTTTCATCTGGTAATAATACCATTACTAAATCAGCTGCTTTTGCTGCTTCTGCAACAGTTGCAACTTTTAATCCAGCTGCTTCAGCCTTTTCCCAAGACTTACTTCCATTATACAATCCAACTACAACATCTACTCCACTTTCATGTAAGTTTAGTGCATGAGCATGACCTTGGCTACCATAACCTATTACAGCAACCTTCTTTCCTTTTAATAAATTTAAATCTGTGTCTTTTTCATAATACATTTTTGGCATTTTTATGACCCTCCTAATTATTATTAATTGTTATTAATATCTTCTTCACTTATTATTTGATTAATTGGTGCACCAGGTGCAACCATAGGAAAAACTTTTTTATCAGTATTAATTAAATAATCTATAAGAACTGGACCCTGTGAATCCAGAGCTTTTCTTAAAACGTCATCTATTTCTTCTACTTTAGATATTCTAAAAGCTTTAGCTCCAAAGGCTTCAGCAAGTTTCACATAATCTGTTGGTCTATCTAGTGTTGTTTCAGAATATCTTCCTTCATAAAATAAATTTTGCCATTGTCTAACCATTCCTAAACAATTATTATTCATAATGACTTGTATTAACGGAAGTTTATTTTTAACTGCAGTAACTAGTTCGTTACAATTCATTCCAAAGCTACCGTCTCCAGCAATATTAAATACCCTTCTATCTATTCTGCCTATTTGTGCTCCTATTGCTGCACCAAGGCCATAGCCCATAGTACCAAGACCACCTGAAGTTATCAAAGTTCTTTCATTTTTAAATTTAAAGTATTGAGCTGCCCACATTTGATGCTGCCCAACTTCAGTAGATATTATAAAGCTTCCATCATTTAATTCATTTAATTTATTGAAAAATAATTCCGGCGTCAGTTCATCGTTAGTTATATTCAATCTCTTAGATTCTTTTAAACTGTTTACTGTTTCAATCCATTCTTCGTCTTTCTTTGCCTTAACTAATGGTATAAGTCTATCTAAAACTTCCTTTAAATCTCCTACAATACAGGCATCAACTTTTATATTCTTGTTTATTTCTGCGGGATCAACATCAATCTGCAATACTTTAGCATTCTTAATATGATTTTGATTACTTATAACTCTATCACTAAATCTAGCTCCAAGCGTTATCAATAAATCACATTTAGTTGCTGCAATATTTGATGCTTTTGTTCCATGCATCCCTATCATTCCAGTATATAACTCATGATCATTCGGAAATTCTGACATACACATTAGTGATGTTGATACAGGTGAATTTATCTTTTCTGCAAAATTAATGAGTTCACCTGTTGCTCCAGATATTCCTACACCTCCGCCTGCATATATAAGTGGCTTTTTGCTTTGATTTATTAATTCTACTGCTTCCTGCAACGAGCTTTCTGTAATATATTTTGACTTTCTAATTACTTCCCTTGGAATCAATTTAGCATACTGTGTCTTATCTGAAGTTACATCCTTGGGAATATCTATTAATACTGGCCCTGGTCTCCCATCCTGAGCTATATAAAAAGCATCTCTAATTATATCTTGAAGATCATTAACATCTCTTACAATATAGTTGTGCTTTGTTATTGGCATTGTAATTCCTGTGATATCAACTTCCTGGAAGCTATCTTTTCCAAGTAATGACTTAGCTACATTTCCTGTGATAGCTACCATTGGAATTGAATCCATGTATGCCGTGGCAATCCCAGTAACTAAATTAGTCGCTCCTGGCCCCGAAGTTGCAAGACAAACTCCAACTTTACCGGTAGCTCTTGCATATCCATCAGCTGCATGTGCTGCACCTTGTTCATGACAAGTTAGAACGTGATGGATTTTGTCTTTGTATTTATATAATTCATCATATATATTTAATACTGCTCCACCTGGATATCCAAATATAGTATCTACGCCTTCATCAAGTAGAGACTTTATTAGAATTTCAGCTCCAGTTAATAACATTTTATTCACTCCTTTGCTTATAAAATGAAACTTAGCTCCAGGGGGAGTTTTAATCTCCCACTGAAAGTTAGTTGAACTTATACCCTCAAGGGGTACCTCGTCTAGGGTCGTGCCACTGTTATCTCCTACTTTAATAAAAGATAGGAGTGTTACAGTGGCTAGACATCAGATAAAATAATTGTAAATTTGCAATGCACAATTTTAGAAAATAAAATTAAGATTTCAAAATTATATTGTTTTTTCTTTATTGTACATAGCACATTGAAAACTGGAATTATAATTATTTTGCTTGTAACTTTTTACAAACTAATTTACCCATTTCAACTGTTCCAACTTTTTTCTTACCTTCTGTCATTATATCTCCAGTTCTATATCCATCTTCAAGAACCGCTAATACTGCGTTTTCAATTGCCTTTGCTTCTTCCTCTAAAGAAAAACTGTATCTAAGCATCATTGCAGCTGAAAGTATAGTTGCTAATGGATTTGCAATCCCTTTCCCTGCTATATCCGGAGCACTTCCATGAATTGGTTCATACATACCAAGTGTTCCGTCTCCAAGAGATGCTGAAGGCAGCAATCCTATTGATCCCGTAACCATACTAGCTTCATCTGATAAGATATCTCCAAATAGATTTGACGTTACTATTACATCAAATTGGTTTGGATCTCTCACTATTTGCATTGCTGCATTATCAACATATAAATGATTTACTTCTACTTCTGGATAATCCTTAGCTATTTCGTTAACTACACTTCTCCAAAGTTTTGAACTGTCTAAAACATTAGCTTTATCAACACTTGTAAGCTTTTTGTTTCTCTTCATAGCTATTTCAAATCCACTTTTAGCAATTCTAGTTATTTCATTTACATTATATCTTTCAGTATCATAAGCACTCTTTACACCATCAACTTCTTCTGTTCCTCTTTCACCAAAGTAAATACCACCAGTCAATTCTCTTACTATACAGATATCTATTCCATCTTTAACAATACTATCCTTAAGAGGTGATTCATTTTTTAGTGGTGCATATAAAACTGCTGGTCTTAAATTACAATAAAGATTCATTCCACTTCTTAACTTAAATAACCCTTGTTCTGGTCTTACTTTCCCCTTATCCCATTTTGGTCCTCCAACAGCTCCTAGTAAGACTGCATCACTTTTCTTACATATCTCTAATGATGCGTCTGAAAGTGGTGTTCCCTCTTTATCTATAGCGCAGCCCCCTGCTAGCACATATTCGTAATCAAATCTATGTCCAAACTTATCACCAATAACTTTTAAAACTTTTGTGGTTTCTTCTATTACTTCTGGACCTATTCCATCTCCTGGTATTACAGCTATATTATATTTCATTACAAAACCCCCGCTTTTCCAGTTAACATTTAACACGCATCTTGTAAACTGTTTTATGCCAACTTATATTTTTATTTATACTTATTACTTTTTCACTATTACTTATTATTCTGATTATCTATTTCTTATATACCCTATTAATCCATCATTATCAATAATCTTTTGCATGAATTCTGGGAATGCTTCTCCTTGATACTCTTGATTCTTAGTTAAGTTTTTTATAAGACCTGTTGAAAAATCAACTTCTAATTCATCTCCTGCAGAAATATTTTTTACTGCTTCATCACATTCTAAAATTGGTAAACCAATATTAATTGAATTTCTATAGAATATTCTAGCAAAAGTCGATGCAATAACACAGCTAACTCCAGCTGTCTTAATTGCAAGTGGTGCATGCTCTCTTGAAGAACCACAACCAAAGTTTTTATTAGCAACAATTATATCCCCATCTTTTACATTTTTAACAAAATCAACATCTATGTCTTCCATACAATGTGCTGCAAGTTCTTTAGCATCTGATGTGTTTAAATATCTTGCTGGAATTATTACGTCTGTATCTACATTGTCCCCATATTTGAATACTTTACCTTTTACGCTCATTACTAAATACCTCCTAGACTAATTCTGGATCAGTTATCTTTCCAGTTAATGCAGATGCTGCTGCAACTGCTGGACTTGCAAGATATACTTCAGATTCAACGTGTCCCATTCTTCCTACGAAATTCCTGTTTGTTGTTGATACACATCTTTCACCTTTTGCTAAAATCCCCATATGTCCACCTAAACATGGTCCACAAGTTGGTGTTGAGAATACTGCTCCTGCTTCAACTAAATCTTTTATTATGCCTTCTTCTAAAGCTTGTAGATATATCTTTTGTGTTCCAGGAATAACTATGCATCTAATTCCTTTTTTAACCTTCTTTCCTTTTAATATATCTCTGGCTATTCTTAAATCAGAAATTCTACCATTTGTGCATGATCCAATAACTACTTGATCAATTACTACTTCTCCAGTATCATCAATTGTTCTTGTGTTATCTGGTAAGTGAGGAAATGAAACTGTTGGTCTTAGTGCACTTAAATCAATTTCAAATACCTTATCATATTCTGCATCCTCATCTGCTTCGTAAGCTGTCCATTCTTTAGTTGAATGTTCCTTTAAATATTGATCGGTTTTATCATCAACCGGGAAGATTCCGTTTTTTCCACCAGCTTCAATTGCCATATTTGCCATTGTAAATCTATCATCCATTGAAAGATATTGTAAGCCATCACCTACAAATTCCATTGATTTATATAATGCTCCATCAACACCAATCATACCGATTATGTGCAATATAACATCTTTTCCGCTTACCCATTTAGCTGGCTTATTCTTAAGAACAAACTTTAAAGCTGAAGGTACCTTAAACCAGCACTTTCCTGTAGCCATTCCAGCTGCCATATCAGTTGATCCTATACCTGTTGAGAAAGCTCCAAGAGCTCCATATGTACAAGTATGTGAGTCAGCTCCTATAACTACATTTCCTGCAACAACTAGACCTTTTTCAGGAAGCAAACAATGTTCTATTCCCATTTCTCCAACTTCAAAGAAATTTTCTATTTCCATCTTTTGAGCGAATTCTCTAATATATTTAACTTGCTCTGCAGCTTTTATATCTTTATTAGGAGTAAAGTGATCTGGAACTATTGCAATTTGACTTTTACTAAATACCTTATCTGTCCCAAATTTCTTAAATTCATTTACAGCTACTGGAGTTGTAATATCATTTCCTAAAACTAAATCAAGATTTGCTTCAATTAATTGCCCTGCTTTTACACTTTCTAATCCTGCATGTGCTGCTAAGATTTTTTGCGTCATTGTCATTCCCATTTCTAATCATCTCCTTAAAAATATGCTTTTACTTTTCTTTCAATATCTTTTATTAATTTATATTCTATTGAATCTACTAAGGCTATCCAGCTAGCTTGAATTACATCCCGAGATACCCCAACAGTACTCCAAGTATCAATTCCATCTGTTGATTCAATTAAAACTCTTACCTTTGCTTCTGTTGCACTTTCTGAATCTAAGACTCTAACTTTATAATCTACAAGTCGTGCCTGCTTCAGCTCTGGATAAAAGATCTCAAGAGCTTTTCTAATAGCCTTATCTAGTGCATTTACCGGGCCTTCTCCTTCTGCTGCTGTCATTTCATTTTGTCCATCAACTGTAATATTTATTACTGCTGTTGAGCTAAACTCTTCGCTGCCATAAGGTTGTTCTCCAATAATTTTGAAATGATTTAATTTGAAAAAAGGTTTGTACTTGCCTATAATTTTTCTTATTACTAATTCTACGGTTCCTTCTGCTCCTTCAAATTGATATCCTTCGTATTCCAATTCCTTTAATCTATCTGTAATTTTTTGAACTGAACCATCATTCTTAGATATATTAGGGAATATTTTTTTAATTTCCTGAAGTATTGTACTTTTTCCACTTACTTCTGAAACCAAAAATCTTCTCTTATTTCCAACTGCTTCTGGCTCTATATGCTCATATGATCTTGAGTCTTTAGTTACCGCATCTATATGCATTCCGCCTTTATGAGCAAATGCAGAATTTCCTACAAATGGGTTTTGCTCTGTTAGTGTAATATTACATATTTCAGCAATACATCTGGCTGTTTTAGTTAAATTTATCAATTCAATATTGTTTAACACCTCATATTTTAGCTTTAACTTTAATGTAGGTATTATTGCACTTAAATTGGCATTTCCACATCTTTCACCGATTCCAATAAATGTTCCTTGAACTTGAAGCGCCCCAGCTTCTACCGCCATTACTGAATTTGCTACTGCCATTCCCATATCATCATGACTGTGAATTCCAATATCTATTGATATTTGTTTCTTTACTTCTTTAGTTATCTCATATATCTCTTGAGGCAGTGAACCTCCATTTGTATCACATAATACAACTACCTGTGCTCCAGCTTCTTCTGCCGCTTTTAGGGTTGCCATTGCGTAATCCTTATTTGCCTTATATCCGTCATAAAAGTGTTCTGCATCAAAAATTACTTCTTTCCCTTTTTCACAGAGATATTTAATTGTATTTTTTATCATCTCAATATTCTCATCCAAAGAAGTTTTGATTATATCTAAAACTTGAAAATCCCATGCCTTTCCGAATATAACAATTGTATCTACTCCAGATAACATTAAATCTCTGAGATTTTTATCGTCTTCTGTATTAATATTAGGTCTTCTAGTTGATCCAAAGGCTACTATCTTTGCAGTCTTAAGTTCCACATCCTTAAGCCTTTTAAAGAATTCCATATCTTTTGGATTTGATCCAGGGTTGCCAGCCTCAATATAATCAATCTTCATCTCATCCAAAGCTCTCACTATTTTAAGCTTGTCTTCTAATGAAAATGAAATTCCTTGTCCTTGAGCTCCGTCTCTCAAAGTAGAATCAAATATCCTTACCTGATTCTGAACCATATATTTTTATCCCCCTTTTTATCATTTATTGCCATTGCTTACATTCACTTTGCACTAATAGCTTTCAATAGAATTCTTTATGGTTTTTTCTCCCCGTTGAAGCGCTGTAACTCCAGTTCTCACTAACTCTTCTATACCATACTCCTCCATCAAATTTATCAATGCTGATATTTTATCTTCATCCCCAGTTAACTCTATAGTCAGCGTATCGGTAGATAAATCAATTATCTTGCTTCTAAAAATATTTACCGTTTCATTTATCGCTGCCCTGCTTTCTGCATTTGCTCTTACTTTAATGAGCACTAATTCTCTGTAAACTGATTCATTTACTTTAAAGTTAATGACTCGTATTACATCCTCTAACTTACTTAATTGCTTTTTTACTTGCTCTAATACATTATCATCATCCATAAGTGTTATTGTCATTCTTGAAATTAAAGGATCTTCAGTTCTGCCAACTGTTAAGCTATCAATATTGTATCCACGCCTTGAAAACAGTCCACTGACTCTACTCAAAACACCTGATGAATTCTTTACCAGAACAGATAGCACATGCTTTTCCATAGCTTTTCCCCCTTAGATATTTTCTATCATATGCCTTAAAAATGGTTAAAAAAATCCACCCTTAATGATATAAATCATAAAAAGTGGGATAATATTCCGCCTTATATAATATCACTAGGTTCTAACAAACCCTTGCATATAACGGATGCACACCGGATATCTTTTACTCGAAAAAATACTTTTTCTTTCTGGATTCTGCTCAGGAGTGATAATTATAAAACTAAAGTATCGATTCTCACCAGCCATCGACTCTCTGCAACTTATCTGCTAAACAATTGTCTCCATCTCAGCATTTAATAACTTAAGGACCTATTCAATTTTCTTGTTAGACTAAATTTTACTATTGGTTTTTACTATTGTCAATATTTTAGTAATATATTTTTCATTCTTTTTTTTTTGCTGATTTTAACCCTATGCAAATTATTCATTTCGTAATAATTCATTTGTTTTTTTATCTGTTTATCATTGTTTTTATTTTTTAATTAATTATATAAACTTTTTTAAAGATAATAATTAATAAAATTAATATCTC
The DNA here is from genome assembly GCA_023435985.1 of Bacillota bacterium. GTDB lineage: Bacteria > Bacillota > Clostridia > Clostridiales > Clostridiaceae > Clostridium. The sequence goes on from JAEZKY010000324.1 coordinate 20,249, forward strand.
ACACTTATGCGATCAATTAGATACAATGGTAATTATTTCCTATAACTTGTTAACATAATCCCCAAAATTCTCCATACTCTCAATTTCTTGAACATCCGCTAAAATTTCGTCTAAACCATAATCATATATATTAAAATCTATTTTTGCCTCACATAACTTAGAAATTATTTCTTCTTTTTCTTCCTCGAAAATTAAATTCTTATTAATTGCTTCAATAAATGCTTCTGTTTTATATATTTCACACTTTGCTCCCTCTTCTGCTCCTAACTGAGTAAATACCTCAAATCTAGGCTCATCTCCTCCAATTTCTGTTGCATCAATAAATCCATCCTTATGAACTACATCATCGAATCGCCATTCATAATATATATTTATGTATGCCTTTGCTCCCTCTATATCATTAAATCCTTTACAATTGCCAGTTGGCATCACTACTAAGTACTCGTTATAAGGTTCTTTCTCCATATAATTTCCTCCTCCTTTGCAAACTCATTAATTATTATTATTTATCCCCTTATTAATCATTTGTTATGCATTAAGAATTGCTAACATCATCTTAAAAGATTCGTTTTACTATAATTTAAATTATAAATATATATGTTGCAATTAACCTTTAACAAAGTACATATAATAACAAAGGGTAAAAGAAATCCATTCCAAATTCCTTTTTACCCTTTGTTATTATAAAACATTATTTAATTAATCTATAGTTAATTATATTTCTTCTCAATTAAATTTGCTAAGTTATGAGCCATCTTATCTATTTCTGACTGATCTTCACCCTCAAGCATTACTCTAACCAATGGTTCTGTTCCAGATGGTCTTATAAGAACTCTTCCAACACCATTTAAAGCATCTTCTATTTTCTTTATTTCCCCCTGTATTTCATCATCTGTCAAATATAAATCCTTTTTATCATTTGGTACTGTTGCATTAGCCAATACTTGTGGCAATTCTTTCATTATTGAGCATAACTCTGATAAAGTTTTTTCTTTTTTCTTTACTATGCTTGCAATTTGAAGCGCTGTAACTAAGCCATCACCTGTTGAGTTATAGTCTAAAAATATAACATGTCCTGATTGTTCTCCTCCTAGAACATATTTATTTTTAACCATTTCTTCTAAAACGTATCTATCTCCCACACAAGTTTTCGCAAGATTTATTCCTTCCTTTTTACACGCAATGTCTAATCCAAGATTACTCATTACAGTTACTACTAAAGTATCATCTTTTAATTTGCCAATTTCTTTCAAATACTTAGCACATAACATTAATATAAAATCACCATTTATTAAATTACCATTTTCATCAACAGCTAAACATCTATCTGCATCTCCATCAAATGCAAATCCTAAATCACATTTCTTTTTAACTACATAATCCATTAATTCTTCTGGATGTGTTGATCCACAATTTTCATTTATGTTTGTTCCATCCGGATTATCGTTTATTACAAATACATCTGCACCTAATTCTCTAAATGCCTTTACTGATGCTTTATATGAAGCTCCATTTGCACAATCCAAAGCTACTTTTAATCCTTTTAGATTATAAGGTATAGTATCTTTAGCAAATTCTATATAATCATCTAAGGCTGATACTTCAATTGTCTCTCTTCCAAGATCTATTCCAATTGGACTTGGTACACCTTCAAAATCACTTTCAATAACTCTTTGAATCTCATCCTCTAAGTCATCTGAAAGCTTGTACCCTTTATCATCAAAGAATTTTATACCATTATATTCTACTGGGTTATGTGATGCAGAAATCATAACACCTGCATCCGCTCCATATTTTCTTGTTAAATATGCAACTGCCGGTGTTGGTACTACTCCAAGCACTACTGCCTCAGCTCCAACTGATAATATTCCTGCTATTAATGCTGATTCCAGCATATCTCCAGATATTCTTGTATCCTTTGCAACTAATATCTTAGGCTTATGAGCTGCTTCTGTTAAAACATATGCCCCTGCTCTTCCAAGGTTATATGCAGTTCTTGCTGTTAATTCTGTATTTGCAACTCCTCTAACGCCATCAGTTCCAAACATTCTACTCATAACTTTACCTCACTTTTTTATTCTGTTGTAACCACTTGATTAGTTTACAGTCTACAGTTATGGCTGTAAAGCTTACAGCTTTTCATAAATAGAATCTTTTAAAAAATCCATATATGAATTTTATCATAAATTCTTAACTCATAACTGTCTAAATGGCTTACCCTAAATAGTATAATATTTTTAAGCCCTATTTACAATCATGTCTTTTGGGCTTTCTATTATTTTTCGATTTTATATGCAGCTAAACTCTTCCCGAATAACCTATATCAATCTAGTTTTTCGTCTTTTAATCTTTCTAGTACTATTTTATATCCATCGCTTCCATAATTTAGGCACCTATTTACTCTACTAATAGTTGCTGTACTTGCTCCGGTAATTTCTGCTATTTCTGAATAAGTTTTTTTATCCTTAAGTAATTCTGCCACATGCAATCTTTGCGCTAATGCTTTAACTTCATTTATAGTTGCCACATCTTCAAAAAACTTATAACATTCATCTATATCTTTTAATTCTAAAATTCCTTTAAAAAATAAATCTAATTCCTTGCTTTTAATTTTTGATTCTAAAGAACTCACCTTATCACCTCGCAGTATAATCATAAATATACTTAGTCATATTTATTATAGCACACTTTACAACTTTAGTATGCTAGAGCTAATTATTCATCTTCTTCAATAACTTCAGACTGAAATCTATTTTCTAAGTTTGCATAATTCAATCTTAAATCTTTATACACATTTTTGGTTGGCGCCAGCCAAACTTCACCTGTACCTCTATACACACTAACTATTCCTTCTCCACTAACAGCAGTTCCAATAATAGATTTTGATGATTTCTCTATTGAAAATTCAATATTTCCAGTCCTTAAAATCGCAAAATTCCCATCTACTCTTAATATATCATTAATCAATATACACTTAAATATTTCACTTTCTGGAACCGGAACCTTAAGTGCGGCTATTCCACTTCCTTCTAGCCTTGTTTGATATAAGCCTTCATTTCCTAAAAGTGCTGCTGAAACATTTTTTTGCATTGCTGCATTAACTTCTATGCTCTCTTCACATGCACAGAACATATCATCACTTACTATGATTTCATCATCTTCCAGTTCTATAAGTGCAAAATGTCCAAAGGATGGCTCCAAAAATATTTCCCCACTCCCACTATATACTGGTTTAAATGCACTCTCACCAGTTAACTTACTTGATATTATTTTTTTCCCAAATCCTATGAGTCCACCTGATTTACTTCTTATGTCTATGTCACCCTTCATATAACTCAAAGTACCCGGCTCCAGTTTTACCGAACTTTCATTTATTATTATTCTTATTTGCTTTAGCTTGACTCCACTCTGCCTAATCACATTAATTCCAAAGGCAGTTTGAACATCTGTAGCTCCGTCTAAATTCTCATATTCTAATACTTGAAATTTAGATTCCCCCTCCATTTGAGATAACATACTTAACTTATTTGTAAATTTAAGTGAACTCCTCATAAAATTACTCCCACCTTATAACATATTATTTTATTAATTATTTGAACTTAATTCTTCCAGCAATGTAAATATTCTTTTATTAAGTACAGGATGCATAAGATATGGTGCTATTTCATTTAGTGGCTTTAATACAAATTCTCTTTCATGCATTCTAGGATGAGGAAGAATAACCTTTTCATTTGAAGATATTACTTCATCATACATAATGATATCTAAATCAATAGTTCTAGGACCCCATTTTATTTCCCTTTTTCTATCAAACTCCAACTCAATTTCAAGTAATAAATCCATGAGTTCTTCGGCTTCAAGTATTGTTTCTACCTCAATCACTGCATTTAAAAAATCTTCTTGATCTAAATATCCCCATGGTTTTGTTATCATAAACGATGATTGTTTTTTTATTTCAACATTTTTTTCTGCACATATCCTATTAATTGCTTCCTTTAAATAATTTTCTTTATCTCCAATATTAGATCCCAGTCCTATATACGCCTTATGCCTTTTTCTTTCAATCATTATTTCCACAGTATCTAAATGCTTTTTTATTGGCGCCCATGGTTTTTTTAAAAATACTTTAACACCATCTATTATCTTATATTCATTAAGAATAAAATCCGCTAAATTTAAAGCTGCCATTTCTATAAGTTCATAGTTATCCCTCTTAAATTCTTCTTCAATTTTGTCACATAATTCACCATAGTGGACTGATTTAAGCAAATCTCCAGTTTTCCCTGCTGATTTTAAGTCTAAATCTATCTCTAATGATAGTATAAATTTTTGTCCCAGTCTTTTCTCTTCTTCAAAAACTCCATGAAAAGCAAATAATTCTAAGTCTTTTATATACATTTTATCCATAATTTATCCATCCTATCCTCTTATGCCTATAAAAAAACACTAATCCAAACATGCAGCACTGCATAACCTAAAACAGGCTAACTATTTGTCTATTATTTTTTAATTTCGCCTTATTATTGCATCAGTCATCTTTGCTGCCCTTGAATTTTCTAACACATCGTGAACTCTTACAAAATCACAGGCATCTTTCATTATTCCAATTACAGTTGTCGCAACTGTTCCTTCTACTCTTTGCTCTACTGGTAAATCCAATGCAAGACCTATCATAGATTTTCTTGATGTTCCAAGAAGTATTGGATATCCCAATTCTTTAAACCTCTCTAAATTATTCATTGTTTCTAAATTTTGCTCATAAGTCTTTGCAAAGCCTATTCCTGGATCTAAGATTATATTTTCATCTTTTACCCCTGCATCCTTAGCTATTTTTATACTTTCCTTCAAATCTTCTAGTATATCGTCCATTAAATTTTTGTAATCCTTATTTTCTCTGTTATGCATTAAACAGCAAGGAACATTATATTTAGCTGCAACTTTTGCTATATCTTTTTCTTTCTTAAATCCCCATACATCATTAATAAGATTAGCTCCTGCTTCTATAGCTTTTTCAGCCACCTTTGCTTTATATGTATCTATAGATATAGGAATATCGAAATTTTCTCTTATAGCCTTTATTATAGGAATAACCCTGCTTATTTCTTCATCTTCTTCTACTGGTGTGTGATTGGGCCTTGTGGATTCTCCTCCTATATCTATTATGTCGGCACCATTTTCTATCATCTGTTTAACATGCATTATAGCTGCATCTATATCATTAAATTTTCCACCATCAGAAAAAGAATCCGGTGTAAAATTTAAAATTCCCATAATATATGTTCTTTCACTAATTTTAAATTCCTTATTCCCTATTTTCATTACAACTAATGCCTCCTAATAGTATATCTTCAAATTCTTTTTTTCATCGCTCCAATTACATTCATTTATTGCCTTACATGTAATACACTGTCTTGAAAGTTTATCTGCTCTATATATAAGCAAAGAAAATCCTTTACTCTTCTTATTTCTATGTCCTAATATTCCTTGCTTTATCAATTCAATTTCTTCATCACTAAATTTATAATCTTCTAAAATTGTTTTTGCAATTTCCCATGAAGCCATTTCATGCGGGATTCCATCTTCATATTGAAATGATTTTCCTATATCATGCAAAATTGCAGTTGTATATATTACTTCCTTTTCAAAGCCCAAATTTTCTTCCAAATTTATCAATTGAGCAATTCTTGCTACATCTAAAAAATGTTTTAGATTATGCTTGCAAAACTTTCTACCCTTCTCAAGCTTTTTATTTTTCTTTAAATAGTGTGTATATTTTTCATCATTTAAAATACAGTTGAATCTCTCCATATATTTTTTACCCCAATTGCTTTCATATTTACTAATCCATATGTTTGTAATACAGTACATGATTATTTATTATTATATCATTTGCTCATTATTTTAAGGTAGAAATAGATAATTTTTTATTCCTACTATCATATAATATTTTATCTTAACATATTCTCATATACAAATTTCCTCTCGCACATAATAATACCTCTTAATTGAAAAAAGCACCTTGAAATGACTCAAAAGCCATTCAAGATGCTTCTTCTATATTCTAATAAATTTTAGCTTGTTCTTCTCCATCAAGTACTCTTATAGCACCTTGGGCTAATGCTAACAACTCATCTTCTCCTGGATAAACTGTTACTGGTGCAATCCAGTCAACCTTTGCTTTAAGATCTGGTACAAGAGTTGGCGAATATGCTATTCCTCCTGTAAAGATAATTTGATCTACTTTCCCCTCTAATACTACTGACATTTCTCCTATTGCTTTTGAAATTTGATAAACGAATGCTTTGTAAATTTTCTCGCATTCTTTATCTCCGGCTTCCATTTTATCTATAACACCTTTTACATCATTTGTATTTAAGTATCCGACAAATCCGCCTTTTCCAACTGTCTTGCCATATACTTCTGCTTCACTATATTTTCCACTAAAACACATCTTGATTAAATCACCGATTGGAACTGATCCAGCTCTTTCTGGTGAAAATGGGCCATCTCCATCTAAAGCATTGTTAACATCAACAACTTTACCATGCTTATGAGCTCCAACTGAAACTCCACCACCCATATGTACAACAACTAAATTTAGATTTTCATATCCTTTTCCAGTTTCCTTGCCATATCTTTTAGCTACTGCTTTTTGGTTTAATGCATGGAATTTACTCTTTCTTGGAAGCTCTGGTACTCCTGATAATCTTGCTACATCAGCTAACTCATCTGTAACAACTGGATCTACTATATAGGAAGGTATGTTTAATTCATCTCCTATTGACTTAGCAATTATTCCACCAAGATTTGAAGCATGAGGTCCTTGAACTCCAACCTTTAAATCTTCTACCATTGCATCATTAACAGCATAAGTTCCGCCTTCTACAGGTTTAAGCATTCCTCCTCTGCCAACAACAGCATTTAAAGTTCTTATATCAAAGTTTTTCTCCTTAAGAACATTTAAAATAACTTCTTTTCTAAATCCAAATTGATCATATATTGTTTCATATCTCTTTATTTCCTCATTTGTGTGTCTTAATGTTTCCTCAAATAGTTCCTTTTCATTTTCATAAACACCAATCTTTGTTGATGTTGAACCCGGATTAATTATTAACAGCTTATATGACATTTTGAATCCCCCTCTGATTTAATGCATTTAGAATGCAGTAACAATAAAATAAATTATTATGAATTTAATCTTTAATCGCCCTTTATGGTTTATGAACTGCTTAATTACTTATTTTTTGCTGCAACTAATGCTGCTAGAGCTATTGAATTAACTTTTGTTTCAAAAGAATCTGCTCTTGAGGTTAAAATAACTGGTGCAGAAGTACCTACTAGAAGTCCACCATTCCTTGATTTAGAGAAATATGTTAGTGTTTTATACATTACATTTGCTGTTTCAATATTTGGTAATAGTAGTATATCTGCTTTACCTGCAACTTCACCTTTAACACCTTTATGGTGAGCTGCTTCTTCTGATATAGCATTATCTAACGCAAAAGGTCCGTCAACAACGCATCCTTTAAATTGTCCTCTATCGCTCATTTTTGCTAATAATGCTGCATCAACTGTTGATGACATATTTTCATTTACAACTTCAACTGGACATACAACTGCTACATTAGGAACTTCTATTCCACATGAATGTGCAACTACTACCGCATTGTTTATCATACCTGCTTTATCTTTAAGTTCTGGATATGTGTTAAATGCTGCATCAGTTAAGAATAATAACTTATCCCATCCTTCTATATCAAAAACTGCAACATGTGACATTAATTTTCCTGTTCTAAGTCCTACTTCTTTATTTAATACACTTCTTAAAAATGTAGCCGTATCCACTAATCCTTTCATAAGCATATCTGCATGACCACTTGAAACTAATTTTACCGCCTCTAAAGTCGCTTTCTTTGGATCTTTAATATCCATTATTTCATAGTCTGATAAATCTAAGTCTATTTTTTTTGCAATCTCGTGTATTTGTTGCTTATCTCCAACTAATATTGCCTCCGCTATATTGTTTTCTGTAGCCTCTTTAATAGCTTCTAAAACTGGCTCATCCTGTGCCACAGCTACAGCAACCTTCTTGATTGGAACTTCCTTTAGTCGTGATAGTAAATCATCAAAATTTTTACTCATCTTTACACCTCTTACATTTCATACTATTTTTTGTTTGTTATTAATTTAATTATCTTGTTAAATTTCTGTCAATCACTGGTATAAGAATTTCTTTCACCTATCATTGTAACAAAAAATAATTGCAAATGTTAAATTTTCAGAAAATTATTTTTATTATTTTATAAAAATCTATTTTAAAATAAATTACATATTATAAATCATTTTTTTCTTATAATAGATCAAAAAAATAATAGACAATTGCATCAATCTATTATTTTTCGATTATTATCTAATTTATTGGTTACAATACATCGAATTTTTGAATTATATGTTCAGCAACCTTTATACCATCTACAGCTGCTGAAATTATTCCTCCTGCAAATCCAGCACCTTCTCCCGTTGGATAGAGCCCACATACATTTGTGCTTTCAAGCGTTTCATTTCTATTAAGTCTAACTGGTGCTGAGGTTCTAGTCTCTATACCTGTTAAAACTGCATCTTCATTAGCATAACCCTTTATTTTCTTGTCAAAATTTGCAATTCCTTCTTTAAGTGCTTCCACAACATAATCTGGCAAGCAATTCTTTAACTCTTTAAATTCATATCCCGCAGTATAGCTCGGTACAACCTGGCCTAACCCCGTTGATACCCTGTCTTTCATAAAGTCCCCTACTAGCTGCACCGGCGCCTTATAATTTCCACCACCCAACTTAAATGCTAAATTTTCATAATATCTTTGAAATTCCATTCCTCTAAGAGGGGAATTTCCTTCAAAATCCTCTGGTGAAACAGTTACTACTAATGCTGAATTAGCATTTTTTAAGTCTCTTGCGTGATAACTCATACCATTTGATACAAGCCTACCTTCTTCTGAAGCTGCCGCAACCACCATTCCACCAGGACACATGCAGAATGAATATATCCCCCTTCCTAATCTCTCACTTTGATAAGTTAACCTATAGTCAGCAGCATGTAATTTAGGATGATCGTAATTCTCTCCATATTGACTAATATTTATCAATTCCTGAGGATGTTCAATTCTTACTCCTATTGCAAATGCTTTTGCATCCATTGAAACTTTTTCTTTATATAGCATTTCATATGTATCTCTTGAACTGTGACCTATTGCAAGTATTAATGCCTCACATGAAATTTCTTCTCCATTAACTACTATGCTTTTTAAGTTACCGTTCTCATATGTTATTTTTTCTAATTTAGAATTGAAATTAACCTCACCTCCAAGGTCTTTGATTTCTTCTCTTATATTCTTGACTACACCTTTTAATAGATCCGTACCTACATGAGCTTTACTCTCATACTTAATTTCTGATGGTGCTCCTGCCTTTATCAATTCATCAAGTACAAATGTACATCTGTGATCTTTAATTCTTGTGGTCAGCTTTCCATCTGAGAATGTACCTGCTCCGCCCTCACCAAATTGAACATTAGATTCGAGATTAAGCTCCCCAGTGCTCCAAAACTTTTCCACAGTCTCTGTTCTTTTATCCACATCTTCCCCACGTTCATACACAATTGGCTTATATCCCTGTCTTGCTAAAGTTAATGCAGCAAAAATTCCTGCTGGCCCAAACCCTACTACTACTGGCCTAAAATTAAGTTTTTGTGTTCCTGACTTTATAGTTTCTATTTCCTTGATTTCTTCAAGTTTTATATCTTTATCATGAATTTTAGATAATATCTTTTTTTCTTTTTCACAGAATACATCAACACTATAATTAAATTTTATATCATTTTTTTTCCTTGCATCTATGCTTCTTTTTATTATACTTATTTTATTAATATTTCCATTAGGTATATTTAACCTTTTACAAACCTTCTTTTCTAGAACTTCTAATTCATCGTCTAAACCTAAATTTATATTATTTATCCTTATAGCCAAAATTTATTCACCATATCCTTTCAAAGTCAAAGCATGATTTCGCTTTGTACTTATTATATCCTTCATTAAACTACTTCAAACTAAGTTAAAAAAATTATATCATAAAAAGTCACAGTACTCATTATACTGTGACTTTTTATTATTCTTTCTTTTTAACTACTATATGAACACTTCCAACCTCTGATATTGTTACATTATCAGCTCCAACAAGTGTCGCTTGTGGCGTATAATCAAAAGTTCCTTCCGCTTGTACTTTCGATAAATCCAATATAACATTTATATTTTGAGCTGCTACTTTATCTAATGCATCCTGACTTCCTGTCACCTTTACATTTGTTGTTAAATTCTGTGTTTCTACTGAAAGTGCATCATTTAAGTTTTTGTATTGAACGTTGCACACTAAATTCTTTGTTGTATTTTCTTCCTTTGTTACTTTAAATTTAACTTTAACTGTATTTTCATTATTCAGAATGGAAATTCCCTGTGGCAGATTAAGCTTAACATCCATTTCGCTGTCAGCTTGTAATGCTGACATATCCACGGGTTCAGTATCTATGGCTTTTACTTTGTCTAAATTTTGAATATCTCCAAGGACATTCACGTAATTTTTACTTAATTCATATCCTCCAAAAGTAAATCCCTGAGGAACGCTTCCTGAAGTTATTAAATTTATTGGCACCGACTTCCCATTTACTACTGTTATCGATAACTTTGCAGTTTGAATATTAGATTGAACATTGCTAATTTCATTACCTGATGAATCTACAAATTTTATATCATAATCCTTCTCCATATTCTTATCTACATCTTTTTCTTCGCCATTTAAGGTAGCAGCATCAATTTTTTCTATAGAGCTTTTTCCACCTTTTACAGTTACAGTTTGAGGGCTTATTGATTGTTCCTTTTCATAAATATTTTCTTTATATGAAACTTTTATGTTTGACTTTATTGGTATATCCTTTTGAATCAGCTCTTCTAAGCTTACTTTAATACCCAAAAAGCCATTATTCTTTATATCTATATTTTCAGGAGCGCTTACAACTTGAACTGGTATAGTATTATCTCCTGTTTTTAACGCATAAGCTGACATATCAGCTACTATTTTAAAGTCCTCTTTTTTTACTTTTATCATTTCACTCGATGGACCTTCTAACTTTAAATCCACCGTAAATTGCTGCTTATCTACAATTGCAAGTTTTGAATCCGTTAATGAATCCTCATTAGTTAGTTCTACAGGAACATTTTTCAAGTCATATGTTCTAAGCGGATTCTCAACATTTGAGACATATAGCCATAAACCTAATGATAATAGTAAGCATACAATCTTGACTATTAACGTTCTGTTTTCACTCTTATCCATGACCTAACCCTCTCTCCTGCTGATTTTACCTTCTTTTCATTTCTATTTTCTATTATTTTAGTTAATACAATTTTTAATCTATCTTTATCATAACCCCTTGTAATTCTTCCATTAATAGCTAATGATATTACTCCTGTTTCTTCAGATACAATTACAACCAATGCATCTGACACTTCAGATAATCCCATTGCGGCTCTATGCCTGGTTCCTAATTTTTTGCTAATTGTATTATTATCCGTTAACGGCAAGACACATCCTGATGCTAAAATTCTGTTATTTCTTATTATTGTTGCTCCATCATGAAGTGGTGTATTCACTACAAATATATTTTCTAAAAGATTTGAAGTTACATTAGCATCCAATAATGTTCCTTCACCAATTATTTCATTTAACCCTGTACTTTGTTCTATTACAATTAACGCACCTGTTTTGCTTTCAGATAAATTTTGCACAGCTGTTGAAATTTCATTGATTGTAGAATTAAAAGCTTCTTTATTATTTTGATAGTGCTTATCATCAAAAGCACTTCTTCCTAGATGTTCTAATGCTCTTCTAATTTCTGGTTGAAAAATTATGATTACAGATAATACCCCGATAGTTAATGTTTTATTTAATATAAAATATAACATATCTAATCTTAATAAATAACTAATTGGAATAAGTGCTATTATTAATAATATTCCTTTTAATAATTGTTCTGCTCTTGTTTCTTTTATTAACATATATCCCTTATAGAATATGAAGGATACAACTAATATATCCAATACAGACCATATTGACATATTAGAAAAACTTTGTACTAGCATCGATAAAAGTTCGTTCAAATGTCTCACCTCTCTTCTAATTAAAATTATACAACAAATGCTATACTCATACACATAAAGAGTATTATAATTTTATTACTTTTTGATTATTTTTATAATAATTTTTTATTAATTCTTCTAAATCTTAGCTTAATATCGTTAGAAAATCCTATAAATGATTATAAAAATAAATAGTGTATATAATTACTTTCTTTGGTAATAATATTACTTGTTGCACTATACCGAAGGAGGTTTTTTATGAAAAAGAAATATAGTATTTTTGTAACTGCTTTAATACTATATCTTTCCGTTATTAACGTAAATCCAGCTTTCGCCAAAACATTAGGTGAAACTTGTAGTGAAACTAAGAATGTCCAAATGAATGAGAAAATTACTGAAAATAATAATATAAACACTTCATCACAATTTAGAGAAAATCGTGATGAAGTTCTACAAGTATTTAATCATGATACTCAAAAATTATATATAACGGGTGAAGATATAGATTTAATGGCAAAGGTTGTTTCTGCCGAAAGTCGTGGTGAACCATATGCAGGAAAGGTGGCTGTAGCTTCTGTGGTATTAAATCGTACCATTGACCCTCATTTTCCAAATACCATAAAAGAAGTTATTTTTCAAAAGAATGCATTTTCCTGTGTTAAAAATGGTGAAATAAATGCTAGTGCAGACCAAGATTGTTATGATGCAGTATACGATGCAATCAGAGGCATTGATCCAACAAATGATGCCCTATTCTTTTATAATCCAGCCATAGCAACATGTACCTGGATGAAAGAAACTCAAAAAATTAACGAAACAACCATAGGACATCATACTTTCTTCAAAATAAAAGCTTAGTTTTAAATATCGTTAAAAAAATCAGGAGTTATATCAAAAATTTGACTTAGCTCCTGTTTATTATTTTAAATTAATAATTAGCACTTCATAGATATACTTTTATACATTAAATTAGTTATAAATAATTCTAATTTACGAATCATATCTGCTTGCAGCATTTTTATACTCCGATGGATTTTTTCCATAATATTTTTTGAACAATTTTGAAAAATAATTTATATCCCTATATCCAATTTTATATCCAACTTCATAAGTCTTTAACTGAGTATTGATAAATAGATACTTAGCTCTTGCCATTTTCACCATTGTTATATAGTCATTAAACCTCATTCCAGTTTTTATAGCAAAAGTATTACTTAAGTACGTATTGTTTATATAAAATTTTTTAGCTATTATCTTTAATTTTAGATTAGAATCAGAATTACTCAATATATACTCACTAATGTTGTTTATCAATTCATCGGAAGCTTCAAGATAAAATTTCTTTAAGAAAGTCAAAAGATAGGATATTTTCTCACAGTAATACTCTGTAAAACCGTTAATATTCTCTTTATTAACATAGTCTACGGTTTCAAAAAATTCAATATTAATATAGTTATTCAGCCATCTATACTCTTCATACAACGCTTTAATAACATTATAATATATTTTTTTCATTATAATATCAGCCTTAATTCTATTGTTTAGCAATACACTATAGATACTTTCTGCTGTATTATTAAATAATTCAATTGCATAATCTTCTTTTTTAATTAAACAATTAATAATTTGCTTTTCGTCAGCTTCAGAATATACCCATTCAGAATCGGCTCCTATTACCAAAAGCTTATTTATAAGTAATAGCGTATCTTTGCAAATGTTTCTTATATTTTCTATAAGTATAACTCCCTCATTATCAACTTGTGTCCCGTAGTCTTCAATAAAAATTCTAGCATATCCATCTATCGCACGAACAGGATCTTTGATATCATGAGGAATTGTGTAATTAGAGACTCCAAAATCATCATTGGTACTTTGAAATTTTTTTACTTTTTTCTTAATACTTTCTATATTATTGTTTGATATGTTAAATGTATTAATGACTATCACCCCAATACTATTAATTGCTTAAAATTTGTAAATACACGTTATTTGATTTAAGAATTCTTCTATAATAAATAGGTCATAATAGCATTTAAACTTTTGATAAATATAATTTATATTATTCCTTTATTATATTCTACAAATGCATATCCATACTAATCTAATATGATTACTATGGATTAAGTATATACTAATTTTTTTTGTTAGTCAAAAGTTATTTAATCAAAGATTTGTTGCTATAATTAAATTAAAATATCAGCATGCTAAATATAATTATTTTAATTTAGCTACCTATAAGCAAAAAACTTTCACTTGCTTTATTAAGCAAGTAAAAGTTTTGCGTACCTAATATGATATGTTCATCAAAAATAATTTAAATTATTACATACAACTAATGCTATTGCTATTTAAAAATTATTCTTCTATAAGTTTCAAATTTTGTCCATTTACTTAAGAAGTTCCCTTCTGTTTCTTCGTTAATATCTTTATATTCATTTAAAAATCTTATGACATCCTCACTGGAATTAATCTTTGCTCCAAATCCTCTGCCGTTAATGATTGGGATATCTTGATATTTATACTCATCAATAGATTTTATACTTGCAATTTTCTCATCGCGTATTTCAATAGCCGCCCAATCCTTAAGAGATAATAAATCAAAGTTTTCTGGATATCCATAGCTTTCACCTTTTGTTGGAATTTTATCGCCAACCGTATAAACTTGCTCTTCTGAGTTGTATTTTATAATAGATGAACTTTGTGTATTATAATAAAATTCATCAAAAATATCTCCTCTGACTTTTAAATCATTATATTCAAATGAAAATTTACTACTATTATGAATACCTTCTACCACTCCACAGGCTGATGTCATATTTGTAATACGATCTATTAAAATAAGTTCTCCTAATGCTTTGTGATCATCAAATTTATCAACTACAATTTTTTCAGAAAGTGTAATATCGCATGCTGCTATTTCATTTTTCTTCAAAAGTCCAACTGGTAAATGCTCTCCAGTATTCACATCAATTTTATATTTCAAATCTGTAACAATACCAGTTAACATCTTAGTTCCTACTTTTACAAAATACTCCTTACCTGCTGTTAACTCAGAATCATCCATCCAAAGAATTGTTGCACTAAATGACTTGTTAGCTGCAAGTTTTGTATCTTTCGTAAGTACACATCCACGAGATACATCAACCTCTTTATTCAATTGTATAGTAACGGCTTGGCCTTTTGTTGCACTCTGTGATTCCTTATCTGTAATATGAATACTTTTTACTAACGCCTTCTCATTACTTGGAAGAGTTATTATTTCATCTCCTACAGCAATAGTTCCTGATTCAATCTCGCCTTGAAATCCTCTAAAGGTATGATTAGGTCTGCATACTCTTTGAACTGGCATGTAGAATCCTTCCTCTACTTCACTTTCAACATCAACATTCTCAAGATATGGTAAGAGTGCTTCTCCTGTATACCATGGAATATTTTCAGATTTTTTTGTAACGTTATCTCCTTCTGTAGCCGATACTGGAATACTATAAATATTTTCTAAAGAAAGTTCTTCTTTCAATTCTTTAATCTGTTCTTCAATTTCTAGAAATCTTTCATGGCTATATCCTACTAAGTCCATTTTGTTAACAGCAAACACCAAATGTTTTATGCCCATTAGTGAGCAAATCCTAGCATGTCTTCTTGTTTGTACAAGTACTCCCTGCTTTGCATCTACTAATATAATTGCAAGCTCTGCAAAGGATGCTCCAACTGCCATATTTCTGGTATACTCTTCATGTCCTGGGGTATCAGCAACGATGAAACTTCTATTATCAGTTGTAAAATAACGATATGCAACGTCTATTGTAATTCCCTGCTCACGTTCTGCCATCAAACCATCTAATAATAGAGAATAATCT
>JAEZKY010000329.1 GCA_023435985.1 Bacillota bacterium
TATAACCTATTATCTATCCAATAAGTATTTAAGTAATAAAACACCCAAGGATAATTCTGTTGTGGCTAGTCAAGTAGATAAAAATGGTGAATTGAATGATGATACTAAAATTTATCTATTTTCAGGCAAAATGAAAGAGAAGGAATTAACCTTAGCAGAATTGAAAAAAGAGCTAAGTTTGGATGAAAATTTAACAATAGCAGAATTGTCAAAAGAATTAAAAGATAAAGGATATGCTTTAGAAATAGAATCAAACGGTGAAATGACATATAGAAAAGATGATTCTAAGGCTTTAAAGCCTAATAAATATTACATTGGAGAAAAAGATGGATTTTTAGCTATATATAAAACTGATGAAAATGGTGCACTGTTAATAGAAAATAGTAATGATGTATATTCTAATAGTAAAAAAGTAGATACATTAAGTGATATAGATAAAAATAAAATTAAAAATTTTGAACTTGAATATGATTCAAAAGAAGATGCAGAAGAAAATTTATCTGAATATTTATCTTAGGAATATCTACTATACGCAAATTTGAGATAGAGGTATGGAAGCAATGAATGCTTCTGTACCTTTATTAATGTATATGAAAATATATATATTAAGGTATATCTAATAATAAAAATACATTATTGAAAGATTTCGATTAAAATGATAAAGTATAAGTTAGGTTTTAATAATATAGAAATTTACATTAAGATGTAGTTAAAGTAACTAAGAAGAAATTATCATAGTTTATTTTGTATCATAGCATATAAAATATTTTTGTTTTATAGGGTGTTAAAATAAAAATAAGTAAACTTTAATTTACATATTTGGAGGAAAATAAATGTACGAATACATTAAGGGGAAATACATAGGAATAAATAAAGATTATATAATAGTAGAGAACAATGGGATTGGATATAAAATTTTTACATCGGGTGCTACTATGTCCTCCATGCCAAGATCTGGAGAGGAAATTATGATTTACCTTGAACAGATAGTAAGAGAGGATTTCCTAGGTCTATATGGATTTGATTCTAAGGAAGAATTAGAAATGTTTAAATTACTTTTAACAGTTAATGGAGTTGGGCCTAAAGCAGCATTATCGTTATTATCTATAAGCAGAGTAAATAATTTAAAGTATGCAATTATGACAGGCGATGAGAAACATATTTGTAGAGGTATTGGAATAGGTAAGAAAACAGCAGCTAGAATTATTTTAGAACTAAAAGATAAGCTAAAACCAGATGAATTATTGGATAATGCTCTGGATGCAGGTAATAAGGAGAACGAAAATATTATGTTTGTATCAGAAGCATTAAGTGCTTTGCTTGCTTTAGGTTATAGTGAGAAAGAAGCAGAAGCGGTACTTAAAAAAGTTGATAAAAATGATAGCGTGGAAAATATAATCAAGAATGCATTAAAAGCATTAATGGGATAATTAATTTAGTTTACAGTTCACGGTTTACAGTTGTGTAGGAAATCCTTACAGGATTTCTTATAAATTTAGTGCATAGAAGTATTTTTTAGTTGTAATTCATAAGAAAAAGGGGGAGGTTTTTATGGAAAGAATAGTTAATCCGGCTGAAATGAATGAAGATTCAAATTCAGAGCTTAGTTTAAGACCTCAAAAAATAAATGAATATATAGGACAAGATAAAGTAAAGGAACGATTAGATATATTCATTAAAGCAGCAAAGCAAAGAAGAGAGGCTCTAGACCATGCACTTTTATATGGGCCGCCAGGTCTTGGGAAAACTACTTTAGCTAATATTATTGCCAAGGAAATGGGGGGAGATTTGAAGGTGACCTCAGGTCCTGCCATAGAAAGAGCTGGAGATTTAGCGGCAATACTTACAACGTTAAAGGATTATGATGTTTTATTTATAGATGAAATTCATAGGTTAAATAGAACAGTAGAAGAAATATTGTATCCTGCAATGGAGGACTATGCATTAGATATAGTTATAGGTAAGGGAGCTGCTGCAAAATCAATAAGAATAGATCTTCCAAGATTTACGCTTATAGGAGCAACAACAAGGATAGGAATGCTAACATCTCCACTTAGAGATAGATTTGGAGTACTTTGTGCTATGGAATATTATACAGATGAGCAGCTTAAGGAGATAGTAACAAGAAGTGCTGCTGTATTTGGATGTGCAATTACAGAAGAAGGATCACTTGAAATAGCAAGAAGGTCTAGAGGAACACCTAGAATTGCTAATAGACTGTTAAAAAGAGTCAGAGATTATTCAGAAGTAAAATCAAACAAATTAATATCACTAAAAGAAGCGAGAGAGGCCTTAGAATTATTAGAAGTAGACAATCAAGGATTTGATAGAGTTGATAATAAAATATTAGAAGCTATAATTGATAATTTTAATGGTGGCCCTGTTGGAATTGAAACATTGTCTTACTTCATTGGAGAAGAATTAGGAACCATTGAAGACGTGTATGAACCATATTTATTGCAGCAAGGATTTATTATAAGAACACCAAGAGGCAGAATAGCAAGTGAAAAGGCTTATAAGCATCTTGGAAGAGAAAACAAATCAAAGAATAAGAATAATAATAAGATGCAGGGAAGTTTTTTTGAAAACTAATTAATATTTTTAATTGTTTTACATAATAAATAACCAATATGATAAACTGCCAAAAGCTTTAAAAGTTTGGCGGGCTTTTTAGTTAGGAGAAGATAAATAAATGGACGTAAAAGATTTTGATTTTTATTTGCCAGAGGAGTTAATAGCACAACATCCTTTGAAGCAGAGAGACTCCTCAAGACTTATGGTTTTGAATAAAAAAACTGGAGAAATTAAGCATAAGAGGTTTCATGATGTTATAGAGTATTTAAACAAAGGAGATACTTTAGTGTTAAATAATACTAGAGTAATGCCAGCTAGATTAATTGGTGAAAAAGAAGATACTGGTGGAAAGATAGAGTTCCTTTTGCTTAAAAGAATTGAAAAAGATAGATGGGAGTGCTTAGCGAAACCGGGGAAATCAGCAAGGGTAGGAAGAAAGTTTACTTTTGGTGAAGGAAAGTTAAAAGCTGAGGTAGTAGAAGTAAAAGAAGATGGAAATAGAATAGTTGAATTTTCTTATGAAGGAATTTTTGAAGAAGTACTGGATTCATTAGGTGAGATGCCATTGCCTCCGTATATTCATGAAAGATTAGAAGACAAAGAAAGATATCAAACAGTATATTCAAAGGAAAATGGTTCTGCGGCAGCACCAACAGCAGGTCTTCATTTTACTAATGACCTATTAGAAGAAATAAAAGAAAAAGGTGTCAATATAGTATATTTGACTTTACATGTTGGACTCGGAACTTTTAGACCGGTAAAAGTTGAAAATATAGAGGAACATGAGATGCATTCTGAATTTTATATATTATCGAAAGAGAGTGCAGATATAATAAATGAAACTAAAAAAAGAGGTAATTCCGTTATTTCAGTTGGAACAACATCTACAAGAACCTTAGAAACTATTGGCGACGAAAATGGATTTGTTAAAGAACAGAACGGATGGACCAATATTTTTATATATCCAGGATATGAATTTAAGGTAGTGGATAAATTAATAACAAATTTCCATTTGCCAGAATCAACATTGATAATGCTTGTATCAACTTTAGCTGGTAAAGATAATGTTATGAATGCATATAAAGAAGCAGTAAATGAAAAATATAGATTTTTCTCCTTTGGAGACGCAATGTTTATCAGTTAACTGATTTAATTACGCTGATGAGGTGACATTAATCAAGCGTTTTATTAACAATAAAATAATTTAAGAGGTGACGCTTGTGAGTAAAAGATATACGTTATTAAAAAAAGATGGAAAAGCAAGAAGAGGGCAATTTGAAACTCCACATGGAACAATACAAACTCCAGTATTTATGAATGTTGGAACATTAGCAGCTATAAAAGGTGCTGTGTCTAGTATGGATTTAAAGGAAATTGGATGTCAAGTTGAACTTTCCAATACATATCATCTTCATTTAAGACCAACTGATAAAGTTGTTAAAAAGCTTGGAGGATTACATGAATTTATAAATTGGGATAGACCAATACTTACAGATTCAGGCGGATTTCAAGTATTTTCACTTGCAAAAATGAGAAAGATAAAAGAGGAAGGTGTGTATTTTAACTCTCATATTGATGGAAAAAAGATATTTATGGGACCAGAAGAATCAATGCAGATTCAAAGTAATTTGGCATCTACAATTGCCATGGCGTTTGATGAGTGTGTTGAAAATCCTGCACCAAGAGAATATGTTGAGAGATCTGTAGAAAGAACTACAAGATGGCTTAAAAGATGCAAGGTTGAAATGGATAGATTAAATTCCCTTCCGGATACTATTAATAAAGAACAGATGTTATTTGGAATTAATCAAGGTGGAGTTTATGAAGATATAAGAATAGAACATGCTAAAGAAATAGCAAATATGGATTTAGATGGATATGCAATAGGTGGTCTTGCAGTTGGTGAGACTCATGAAGAAATGTATAGAGTTATAGACGCAGTAGTTCCTCATTTGCCAGAAGATAAACCAATATATTTGATGGGTGTTGGAACTCCAACTAATATATTGGAAGCAGTTGAAAGAGGAGTAGACTTTTTTGACTGTGTACTTCCAGCTAGAAACGGAAGGCATGGGAATGTATTCTGTGGTGAAGGTAAGCTAAATTTAATGAATGCAAAATTTGAACTTGATAAGAGACCCATTGATGAAGGTTGTGAATGTCCGGCATGTAAGCATTATACAAGGGCTTATATTAGGCATTTATTTAAGGCAAAGGAAATGTTAGCAATGAGACTTTGCGTATTGCATAATTTGTATTTCTATAATAAGTTAATGGCAGATATAAGAGATGCTATCGATGGTGGATATTTTAAAAGTTTTAAAGATGAAAAATTAAAGCTGTGGGAGAGCAGCAAATAATTAGAAATCTAAAGTTTATATGGAAGTTGGAAAATGTGATATAGTTGATATTTTTATTTATTATAATGGATAAGAGTAAAATATCAATAGGTTTATATTGACATCTAACCTAAAGAATTGTAAACTACTTATCGTGGAATAGAAAAATATTAAGGTTTAAGTCATGGAGGAAAAAGATGGATGGTATAGCAGGATTGCTTTACAGCATATGGCCGATGTTACTTGTATTCGTTATATTTTACTTTTTACTTATAATACCAGAAAAGAAAAGAAAAAAGAAATACAAAGGTATGATTGATGAGTTAAAGGTAAATGATGAAGTTGCAACTAGAGGTGGAATTATAGGAAAAATCACTCATATTGATGAGAAAACTGTTACGATTGAAACTAGTTCGGCTAAAACAAGAATTAAATTTGAAAAGAGTGGAATATCTCATAAAGTAACGGCAGAATAATCATAATACCCTTTAATATTTCATAAAATGAAGTGTTGGGGGGTGTTATTTTAATGGAAAATAATAAATACTTAAAATCAGTAGCAAAAGGTACTATAGGAACTTTAATTTGTAGCTTTATAGGTATCGCATTTTTATCAATATTGATGACTAAATTAGTATTTAGTAAAGGTATTTTTAACATGATATATGTAATAATATCTTTATGTAGTATATGTTTAGGTGCGATAATAGGAGCTAAGAAAAATGAATCGAAAGGATGGCTTGTTGGTTTTGGAGTTGCACTTGGATATTATTTAGTACTATTTATATTATCCAGCTGCTTTAGTGGCGAATTAGCCTTTAAGCTTTTTGATTTTATTAAATTAATTATAGCTTTAGCTATAGGTACTCTTGCTGGAATGCTTGGGATAAATTTATAAGAAACTGTAATTTTTTAATTTACTTTTGATTAAAAGAAGTTATACATATGTAGAAGTATTTTGTTGAAATTTAAGGTAATTTAGTACTTATAGCAACAGCTTAATAAAAAACTTTATTAAGAAATTATTGTGTGCTATAATGAACATTGTGCAACATATGAATTATAATGATATTTAAAATTAAGAACATATAAATTCTTTATATGAAGATTATATTTTCTTAATTTTAAGTGTTTTGGTATTTTACATAATATATGAAATATTTGATGAAATAATAATCAAAATTTTACCAGACAAATGTAAGAAATACTAATTAAGGAAAGACATAATTACGTAGAGGGGGATTAAGATGAAAAAGAAAGGCAAAAGTTCGGCGATACTTATAGCTATTATTGTCGTAATCGGATTATTAGCTTTTGCAGGATTTAAAGGATTTGTTCTAGGAGGATGGGAATTTAAATCATTTGATAAAGTAATAACTAGAGGACTTGATTTACAGGGCGGAGTTTCTGTTCTTATGGAAATTCAGAAGGATTCAGTAACTTCAGAAGAGTTAGAAAGCGCAAAGGAACATATAGCGCTAAGAGTAAATAAGCTTGGAGTTGCAGAAACAATTGTAACAACAGAAGGGCAAAAGAGAATAAGAGTAGATATTCCAGGAATGACTAACTCTAAAGAAATAGTTGATAGCTTAAGCCAATCTGGTAATTTGTCATTTAAGGCACCAGATGGAACTGAAGTATTAACAGGTAAAGATGTCAAGAAAGCAACTGCACAAATGAACCAACAAACAGGTCAATATGAAGTTGGATTACAGTTAAATGATGAAGGTGCCCAAAAATTTGCCGATGCAACAGGTAAGTATGTTGGACAAAAGATTACAATTTACCTTGATGATGAACAGATTTCAGATCCAACTGTAAATCAACAAATTACAGGAGGAAATGCAAGTATTGATATTCATGGGACATTAGAACAAAATAAAGAATTAGCTGGGATGATTAATGCAGGTGCACTTCCACTTCCAGTTAAAGAAGTTACAGTTAGTAACGTTGGAGCTGAACTTGGTGCTACAGCATTTCCAAATTCAATTAAAGCAGGAATTATAGGAGTAGCATTAGTATTTTTATTTATGTTAATCCGTTATAGAAGACAAGGATTAATGGCTGATGTTGCCTTAACCTTATATATAGTTCTTACACTTTTTGCATTTGTAGAGATAGGAGTAACCTTAACCCTTCCTGGTATAGCAGCGTTCTTAATGACTATAGGTGTGGCGGTTGATGCAAACATATTAACCTTTGAGAGAACGAAGGAAGAATTAAAAAAAGGATATAGCATTAAGGCAGCAGTTAAAAAAGGATCAGAAAATGCTTTATCTTCAATAGTAGATTCAAATGTAACAACATTGCTTGCAGCTTTGATCTTGTATTCTATAGGATCAGGAACAGTTAAAGGCTTTGCGATTACACTTATGATAGGTATAGTTATAAGTTTATTTACTGGGTTAGTAATAACTAAATTACTTGTTAATCTAGGAGTTCAATCTGGGTTTATAAATAAAGTGTCACACTTTGGAGTTAAGCTAGAAAAGGGGGATGAAAAACATGCTTAAGATAATGGAAAGAACAAAAATATGGTTTTCAATATCCCTAATCATTATAATAATTGGAATGGGATTCTTATGTGTTAGAGGTCTGAATTTCGGAATAGATTTTAAAGGTGGTTCAGACATAGTATTACAGTTAAATGAGAATATAAATAAAGAAGATGTGGATACAATCGTTAAAGGCTATGCACCAGATGCAGCTACAAATTCTTTGGATAATAATCAATATGAAATAAAATCAGCTGATCTTGACAGTGATAAATTAGATAGTATTATGAAAGATTTAGAAGGTAAATATCAATTAGATGATAAGGCATTGGTTTCACAAAATGAAATAGGATCATCGGTTGGTAAAGAATTAACACAAAATTCAGTTTCGGCGCTACTTGCAGCTTTTGCAGTAATGCTTATATATATAGCAATAAGATTTGAATTTAAATTTGGAGTTGCGGCTATAGCGGCTACCATTCATGATATTTTAGTAACTATTAGCGTTTATTCAATATTCTATATTCCAGTTAATACACCATTTATAGCAGCAATACTTACTATAGTTGGGTATTCAATGTGTGATACAATAGTAATTTTTGATAGAATAAGAGAAAATGCTAAGAATATGAGAAGAGCAAAATCAATTGAAGTTGCCGATGTTAGTTTAACAGAAACAATAGCTAGATCGTTATATACATCTTCTGCAACATTAGCGACTATAATTGCAATGAATTTCTTAGTACCATCTGTAAGACAATTTACAATTCCATTAATAGTAGGTATTATAAGTGGAGCATATTCATCAATATGTATAGCATCACCAATATGGGTATACTTGAAGGATAGAGTTAGAAAATCAAAGACAAAATTACAAAAAGCTTAACTACTGGAAATGATAAAAGCCTCCAGAAATTAATGGAGGTTTTTTCATTTATTAACAAAATAATTGTAAAAATTGTTATAATCATTTATAATAAAGGTGTTTTCTAATTTTATGGAGGAATAGGCCATGCGTAAATTCTGGGAGAGTATATATAGTCCAAATTATATTAGTGGATATAACCCATTTATACTTAAAGGTATGAACAAAGCAATAGATAGATTAGCTGTAGCTATAAATAATAGACAAAAAATTGTTGTCTATGGTACATATAATGTTGATGGAATTTGTGCTGTTTCATCATTGATTCTTGTATTAAGATATTTAAATGCAGATGTAGAATATTTGATTTATGATAGGCAAGAAAGTGATGCTAGAATAAATTCTGTAGACATAAAAAATAATGTAGATTTTTTAGGGGCTGAAATTTTGATAACACTTGGTGTTGGATTAAAGTCGCAGGAAGAAGTTGATTTATGCCAAGAATTGGGCATAGATTTAATTGTTCTTGAGAATGAAGAAAGCGAGCTTGTGAATGATTACATTTACATTAACCCTAACCAAAAAGGGTGCCAATATAGATATAAAAATTTGTCAACAAGCGGATTAGCCTTTAAACTTATGCAAGCAATTGCTATATATTATAATATGAAAAGTATAAATAAGTATTTAGATTTAATTCTTATAGGCATACAGTGGGCAAAAGTATCGGTTAAGGGAGAAAATGGGGTATTGATTAAAGAAGGAAATAAATTTTTAATCAATACTAATAATAATGGGTTAAGATCAATAATAGAGTTTAATAGTATAAAAGAATTTAATGGTGCTGGTATAAATAAAATAATAGAATTTTTAATCCCTCCAATAGGGGCAGTAGGGGTTATGGATAATGCTCGTATAGTTTTAGAACTTTTAACTACAAATGATAAGGACCGAGCAGATCAAATTGTTAAATATTTATATAGGCTTAAGAAAAATAATTCTTTAAAAAATACTTGATGAATACTTTAATGTATAAATAATTATTTATTTAATTTATTTGATATTGAATCATATATTTGTGGTTAAATTAAAATAAATGTTGTGGAGGAGATAAAATGGATTTAAAGGAAAAAATTAGAGTGATTGAAAATTTTCCAAAGGAAGGAATAAGCTTTAAGGATATAACAACATTAATAGGTGATGGTAAGGCCTTAAAGGAAACAATTGATCAGATTGTAAAACATTTAAAAGACAAGAACATTGATTTAATAGTTGGACCTGAAGCAAGAGGTTTTATTTTTGGCGTTCCTGTGGCATATGCATTAGGAGTAGGATTTATTCCAGTAAGAAAACCAGGGAAACTACCTGGTGAGACTCTTTCAATTAATTATGGATTGGAATATGGCGAAGATACACTTGAGATTCATAAGGATGCTATTAAGCCAGGTCAAAGAGTGGCAATTGTTGATGATTTATTGGCAACAGGAGGTACTGTTGAAGGTGTTGCTAAATTAATTGAACAAGCAGGTGGAATAGTTGCTTCGTTAGATTTTGTGATAGAATTAACAGAGCTTAATGGAAAAGGGAAACTTAAAGGTTATGATGTACTATCATTAGTTCAATATGAGGTGTAGAAATTAGGAGTATTTAAAAGTTAGCAAAAATCACTCAGTAGAGATTTTATTTCTTTTTGATGTCGTATTGAAAATAATTCTAAAATAATATATAATTATTAGAAAGTTAGGCTGGTTATTAGACCAGCCTTTGAATTTACTACTTTAATGAATAATATAAAGGGGAGCAGTCCTTATGATTGATAAATTGCTGGAAAAAATCAATACAAACTGTAATAATGTTGATGTCGATATGGTAAAGAGGGCATATAATTTTGCTGAGAAAGCTCATAAGGAACAAAAACGTGAATCAGGGGAACCATATATAATCCATCCAATAGCAGTAGCGGAAATTTTAGCTGAACTAGGAATGGATACTAATACTATAGTAGCTGGTTTATTACATGATGTAATAGAAGATACAGATTGTTCTTATGATGAAACAGTTAATCTTTTCAATGCAGAAGTGGCAGATCTTGTTGAAGGTGTTACGAAGCTTACTAAATTAGGGGAAATGGAATATAAAACAAAGGAAGAGCAGCAGGCAGATAATGTTAGAAAAATGCTGCTTGCTATGGCAAAGGACATAAGAGTAATAATAATAAAATTGGCAGATAGACTTCACAATATGAGAACGCTTAAGTTTATGCCGGAGAAAAAGCAAAAAAATAAAGCTAAGGAAACATTGGATATTTATGCACCTTTAGCACATAGATTAGGGATGTCTAAAATTAAATGGGAACTTGAAGATTTATGTTTTAGATATTTACATGAAAAAGAATATTATGAATTAGTAGATAGTATTGCAGAAAAAAGAGTTGAAAGAGAAACTTACATAAAGGATATAGTAAGTGATTTAGAAGAAAAACTTGAAGCAGCAGGAATTCAATCAGATATTGATGGGAGACCAAAGCATTTTTATAGTATTTACAAGAAGATGGTTAATAAAAATAAGAGTATAGAGCAGATTTTTGATTTGACTGCTATAAGAGTTTTGGTTAATTCTGTAAAGGACTGTTATGGTGTACTTGGAATTGTTCATACCATATACAGGCCAATTCCTGGCAGATTTAAAGATTACATTGCTATGCCTAAACCTAATATGTATCAATCACTTCATACAACTGTAATTGGACCACAAGGAAAAACTTTTGAAATTCAAATCAGAACTTTTGAGATGCATAAAACTGCAGAATATGGGATTGCAGCTCACTGGAAGTATAAAGAGGGCGATACAGCTAAAGGTGAACAAGATAAGCAAAAGGACTTTGAGAAGAAGCTAGTATGGCTTAGAGATATGTTAGAGTGGCAAAAGGAAACATCAGATGCTGAAGAATTTATTGAAGGCTTTAAAATAGATTTATTTTCAGATGAAGTTTTTGTATTTACACCTAAGGGTGTTGTAATAAATTTATGTAGAAATGCAACTCCGATAGATTTTGCTTATAGGATACATACAGATATAGGAAATAAATGTGTTGGAGCAAAGGTAAATGGGAAAATAGTGCCTCTTGATTACAGTCTTAAGACTGGTGAAATTGTTGAGATATTAACGTCCCCTAATTCAAAAGGGCCTAACATGGATTGGTTAAATATTGCAAAAAGTAATCAGTCTAAGAGCAAAATAAAGCTTTGGTTTAAGAAGGCTAAAAGAGAAGAGAGTATATTAAAAGGTAAGGAACTTCTTGAAAAAGAATTAAAGAAGCAGGGAGTTAATTACGCAGATATAGCTAAAGGTGAAATTTATGAAAGATTAATGAAGAGATATAATATTCATTCGATGGATGATTTGTATGCTTTAATTGGTCTAGGTGGTTTTTCGGTATCCACTCTTATTGCAAGACTTAAAGAGGATAATGGAATAGGTGTCGATAAATCAAGTAAAGAAAAAGAAAATAAAGAAATCTTGAGTAAGAGCATCGAAGAGCAAATTGCTAAAACTTCAAGGCAGCCAGAACCTAATAGTTATGGAATAACTGTAAAGGGTGAAAGTAATCTTATGGTCAGATTTGCAAAATGTTGCAGCCCAGTTCCTGGAGATGATATATTAGGATATATAACTAAAGGCAGAGGTGTATCCGTACATAGAAGAGACTGCAGTAATTTACAAAATCTTATTGATACAGATGGGGATAGAGTTGTTGAAGTTAACTGGGGCTCATCTAAGGGAACTGCGTATTTTGCAGAAATCCAAGTTCAGGCGGAGGATAGAGAAGGATTGCTTGCAGATATAATGAGTGTTATAACAGAGCTAAAGTTACAATTGAGTGCAGTAAATGCAAATTTATCTAAACAAGGTTCTGCGCTTATTAATGTTAAATTTAAGATTACATCGGTAGATGATTTAAAAGATTTAATGAAGAAGATAAAAAGATTAAAAGGTGTAACTGATGTATATAGAGTAAATAGTTAAATTTCGGTGAATAAATGTTTTCTGTGTAGCAAAATATAGGAAGGGGAGAGAGTATGAGAGCAGTAGTTCAAAGAGTATCCTCATCTAATGTATGTGTAAATGGCAAAGTAATTGGAGAAATTGGAGCAGGCTTTAACGTATTAATAGGCATATCTAAAGATGATACTTTAGAAGATTTAAAGTATATAAAAGATAAGATTATTAATTTAAGAGTATTTGAAGATGAAAATGAGAAAATGAATTTATCACTACTAGATATTAAGGGTGAGTTACTTATTATATCTCAATTTACATTATATGGAGATTGTAGAAAAGGCAGAAGGCCTAATTTTATGGAGGCTCAAGGCGGCGAAGAAGCTAAAAAGCTTTATGAAGAATTTTTGAAGCTTATTAGAGAATGTGATCTAAAAGTGGAGTGTGGGGAATTTGGTGCTGATATGAAGGTTCAGATTAATAATGATGGACCAGTGACAATCCTATTAGATAGTAAGAGAAACTTTTAGTTAGACAGAACATAATTTCTAAATATATTATGGAGGGGTTTATATTGATTATAAAAACAATAATAGCTGGTATGTATGAAGAAAATTGCTATTTAATCATGGATGAGAACAGTAAGGAACTTGCAATTATAGATCCAGGTGGACAGGCAAATTTATTGATAAAGGAAATTGAGAGATTAAGTGCAAAAACTAAATTTATACTATTAACTCATGGACATATGGATCATGTAGGAGCTGTGGTTGAGTTAATAAATAAGTTTAAGATTCCATTTTATATGAATGCAAAAGAAGAGGAATTTATGGGAGATAATTTCGTGTTTGGCGAATTACCAAAGGCTTCGGGTGACTTAAAAGAAGGAGATACCTTAAGGCTAGGGAAACATCTAATTAAAGTTATTGAAACACCAGGGCATACAGTAGGTGGAGTTTGTTTCTTAGTAGATGATAAGTTGTTTACAGGAGATACTCTTTTTCAAGGATCTATAGGAAGAAGCGATTTTCCAGGTGGAAATGGGATGCTGCTTGTTAAGAATATAAAAGAAAAGCTCCTTCCTCTTGGAGATAATATTAAAGTTTTTCCAGGCCATGGAGGAGCGTCCAATATAGGCTATGAAAAAAGAAATAATCCGTTTTTATAGGAAAAATTATGCTATATAAATACTATAGCACATTCTTTAAGGAGCAATGATGAAAGTTAAAGTTTATTTAAATGATCTTAAATTTAGATATGAAGTATATCAATTATTTAATGTCTATTTTTCAATGATGGAAATTGATTTTGTAGATAAAGATGAAGCAGATTATACTTTTTATATTGATGATAAAATTTTAAGATTTGAATATAAAGATTATTGCAGAGAAGAATCTTTAGGAGAGGATGTTAAGAACTCTCTTAGAAGATTTCTTTTTCTGTGTTTAAGAGATTTAACCAAGGATATTTACCCATGGGGAATTTTAATTGGTATTAGACCTTCAAAGATAGCTTTGAAGCTAATAAAAGAAGGAAAGAGTGAAGAAGAAGTTATTAAAATATTTAAAGAGAAATATTTGGCTCATGAAGATAAAGCAAAATTATGTATAGACGTTGCAAAAGCTGAAGAGAGAATAGTAAATAAAGATAAAAATAATATTGCTATTTATATAGGAATGGCATTTTGCCCAACTAAATGCCTTTATTGCTCATTTACTTCAAATCCAATAGGTGTCTATAAAAAGATGGTGATACCATATATAGAAGCTTTAATAAAAGAGATTAAAGGTATAAGTAAATATATAGATGAGAAGAATCTTAATATTGAATCTGTATATTTTGGAGGGGGAACTCCAACAGCTGTGAGCGATGGTGAATTCATGATGGTTATGGATGAAATATATAATAGTTTTATTAAAGGACATAAAGTTAAAGAATTTACTGTGGAATGTGGAAGACCAGATACTTTGAATAAGAGTAAATTGACAACTATGAAAGAATGTAATGTAACTAGGATAAGTATTAATCCTCAAACTATGAATGATAAAACTTTAAAGCTCATAGGAAGAAGTCATTCCTCGGAAGATATAAAAGATAAATTTATGATGGCAAGAGAATTAGGGTTTGATGATATTAACATGGATATAATAATAGGGCTTCCAGGAGAAACTCATAAGGAGGTACTGCACACTAAAAATGAATTAATAAAATTAAAGCCAGATAGTGTTACAGTTCATGGCTTGGCTCTAAAAAGAGGATCTAGAATGTATGAAGAATTTATTCTTAAAAAGGGAATAAGTTTAGTTTCTCAAGAAGAAATAATAAAAATGTATGAGGAAAGTAAGGATTTGGCGAAAAAGTTAGATATTTCACCGTATTATATGTATAGACAAAAAAATATGGTTGGAAATATGGAGAATTTGGGGTATGCTAAAGAGGGCAAAGAATGTATATACAATATTCAGATGATCGAAGAAAGACAGACTACTATTGCACTTGGAGCTGCAGCAGTAAGTAAAGTTATATTTTTAGAAGAAGATAGGCTTGAAAGATTTCCAAATCTTAAAGATCTTCATGAATATATTTCAAGAATAGATGAAATGATAGAAGGTAAAAAGAAATTATTAGATACTTTATATTAAGAATTAATAACTTTGAACTTTTAAAATTTATATAAATAATGTACAATTGTCTATGGATAATTATGCTTAAACTTACAAACTGTAATAAGTTTAAGCATAAGAAGGGAAATTCTATTAGAATTTCGTGTTATAGCAGTTAACTGTATGCAGGATACGATAACAGGCAGAAGGTGTGTTAACTGTGAACTTAATAAATATCGTGATTTGGAGGAATTTAAATGGCAATGGAAATGCAAGCACCAAAGGGTACAAAGGATATGCTGCCTGAAGATGCGTATAAATGGCAGTATATAGAAGATGTATTTAGAGATGTAGCTAAGACGTATGGAATTAGAGAAATTAGAACTCCAATGTTTGAACATACAGAATTATTTTTAAGAGGTGTTGGGGATACAACTGATATAGTTCAAAAAGAGATGTATACGTTCAATGATAAAGGTGATAGAAGTATAACTTTAAAGCCAGAAGGAACTGCGTCTGCAGTTAGGGCCTTTGTAGAAAACAGATTATTTAATGAAGCGCAGCCTACTAAGTTATATTACATAACACCAGCCTTCAGGTATGAAAATGTTCAAAAAGGAAGACTTAGACAATTTCATCAATGTGGATTAGAAGTATTTGGATCAAGTGCAGCTTCAATGGATGCGGAAGTTATTGCTGTAGCTATGGATACTTTAAAGAAATTAGGATTAAAGAGCTTAAGCTTAAACATAAATAATTTAGGATGTCCTGAGTGTAGACCTAAGTATAATGAAGCTTTAAAGAAATTTTTGCAAGAAAATTATGATG
Source organism: Bacillota bacterium (assembly GCA_023435985.1). Taxonomy (GTDB): domain Bacteria; phylum Bacillota; class Clostridia; order Clostridiales; family Clostridiaceae; genus Clostridium. Next base: position 15,704 of record JAEZKY010000329.1, read on the forward strand.
GCCTATGTGATACATGCAAAACTAGATTTGAAAAAAATCCAATGAGAATATTGGATTGCAAGGAAAAGAAGTGTCATGAAATAACAAAAAATGCGCCAACAATTTTAGAGTATGTTTGTGAGGATTGTGCTACGCATTTTGATAAGGTTAAAGAATATTTAGATATTCTAGGATTACCATATACAATAGATCCAGGTATAGTAAGAGGATTGGATTATTATACAAAGACAATATTTGAGATTTTAACTTCTGATTTCACAGTATGTGGAGGAGGAAGATATGATAAACTTATAGAAGAGCTTGGTGGACCAGATATGCCTGCAGTAGGTTTTGGCATGGGAGTTGAAAGGTTAATCATGACTTTAGAAAAAGAAGGTATAGAAATACCAAAGGAAAACTTGTTTGATTTATATATAGGTGCCAGAGGCGAAGAAGAAAGCAAATTTGCATTTAAGCTTGCTAGCGGTCTTAGAAATCTTGGAGTTAAATGTGAAATAAACCATATGGGTAGAAGCGTAAAAGCTGAAATGAAATATGCAAATAAGTTAGGTGCAGCATTTACAACTATTTTAGGTGAAGATGAATTAGCAAATAAAAAGGTTAATTTAAAGAGAATGAGTGATGGAGAAACTTTTGAAGTATCTCTAGGAAGTTTAGAAGAAATAGCTAAAGTAGTTAAATAGTACTATGAATATTATAAAGTAAGTGATGAATTGACAATTGATGATTAGTGCCGTATATAGGCTGTCGCATGCCAATTTATAATATAAATATAACGAATCCTGTTAGGGATTTCGTACAACTGTAAAGTGTTAACTGCCCACGGGGTAACCGAAGGGGCATAAACTGTTAACTGATTAAGTAGGGAGGATTTTAGTAATGGGTGAATCTTTAAATGGATTAAAGCGTACTATGATGTGCGGTGAACCTAGAGAAGAACATGTAAGTAAAAAAATAACTTTAATGGGATGGGTTCAAAGAAATAGAAAGCTTGGAGGACTTGAATTTATTGATTTAAGAGATAAAACAGGTATTATGCAGGTAGTCTTCGGAGAGGAAATAAATGTAGAAGCTTTTGAAAAAGCAAAATCAGTAAAACCGGAATACTGCATAGCTGTAACAGGTGAAGTTATAAAAAGAGAAAGTGTTAATGAAAACATGCCAACTGGTTTTGTTGAATTAAAATGTGAAACTATAAAAATTCTTTCAGAATCAGAAACACCACCAATATATATTAAAGAAAACTTAGATGCAGCAGAAAATATAAGATTAAAATATAGATATTTAGACTTAAGAAGACCAGATATGCAAAAAATATTTGCAATTAGAAGTAAAACAACAAAAGCTATTCGTGATTACTTAGAAGAACATAATTTCTTAGATGTGGAAACTCCAATTTTAACAAAGAGTACTCCAGAAGGGGCTAGAGATTACTTAGTGCCTTCAAGAAATTATCCTGGGATGTTTTATGCTCTTCCACAATCACCACAAATATTTAAGCAATTATTAATGGTATCTGGATTCGATAGATATTATCAAATTGCTAAATGTTTTAGAGATGAAGATTTAAGAGCAAACAGGCAGCCAGAATTTACTCAGGTTGATATGGAATTAAGTTTTGTAGAGCAAGATGACATAATGGCAGTAAATGAAGGTTTAATTGCTCATGTATTTAAGAAAGTAGCTGGAGTAGATGTAAAACTTCCAATTAAGAGAATGACATTTAAAGATGCCATGGAAAAATACGGTTCAGATAAGCCTGATTTAAGATTTGGAATGGAAATAACTAATATAACTGAAGATGTTAAAGATTTAGATTTTGTAGTATTTAAGTCTGCAATAGAAGCTGGTGGATCTGTTAGAGCCTTATGCTTAAAAGGTGGAGCAGAACTAGGAAGAAAGCCATTAGATAAGTTAGGCGAGTTTATTAAAACTTATAAGGCAAAGGGTCTTGCTTGGATTCAACTTAAAGAAGATGGCGTTAAGTCATCAATTGCTAAATTCTTAACTGATGATGTAACTAATTCTATAGTAAAGACTATGAATGCTGAGAATGGTGATGCAATTCTTATAGTGGCAGATAAAGATTCAGTTGTATTCCAAAGTTTGGGCGCTTTAAGATTAGAACTTGCTAAGCAATTTGATTTAATCAAAGATAAAAATGAATTTAACTTTACATGGATTACTGAATTCCCACTATTTGAATATAGTGAAGAAGAAGAAAGATATACAGCTTGTCACCATCCATTTACAGCACCAATGGATGAAGATTTAGATTTCATCGAATCTAATCCAGGAGCTGTTAGGTCTAAGGCTTATGATTTAGTATTAAATGGTGAAGAATTAGGTGGAGGATCTATAAGAATTCATGATATGGCTCTTCAAGAAAGAATGTTTAAAGCTCTTGGATTTACACAAGAAGCAGCATGGGAAAGATTTGGATTCCTGCTTCAAGCATTTAAATTTGGGCCACCACCACATGGCGGTTTAGCATTTGGTCTTGATAGAATGATAATGTTCTTAGCAGGAACAGAAAACATTAAGGATGTCATTGCATTCCCTAAAAACCAAAATGCATATTGTTACTTAAGCGAAGCTCCAAATATAGCTGATGAAAAACAACTAACAGAGCTTGGAATAGAAATACTTCCTAAGAAAGACGGAAATTAAAAAATATTGAAAATGCATTGAAGAGTACATTTATGTGGTGTTTCAGGCTAACATGAATCAATACTCATTACTTGCTAAGGCATAGAGAATATTATTAGAAGAAGCTCCTATACTAATTAAAAGGTTTAGTATAGGAGCTTTTTTATAGAAAAATATAATTGAATTTTCATAACAGAAAAGTATAAATATAAACATTTTATATTTATTAGGTTTATGCCTATGCTAACGGCTATATTTATCTAAAAATTATTATGAGTAATTAGAAAAGTATAGGAGCATTAGTATTTAATATGTCAATAAATCTTTTATTTAATAAGGGTTCTTCAATAGCATTGTCGCAGGCAAATTTAAAAGCATCAAAGGTCATTGAAATATCTTCTTCAATTAGATCTTTTGAATCCTGCTCTATGGAATTTTTCACAAAACTAAAGGTATCTCTAGGATTATTAAAAACCTTTATAAATAATCTTTGATTAGAATGATTATCCCAAGTATTATTAAAAGTATCACAAAAAATATTTAATTTTGAAATTAGTGAATCATAATCTGCAGACCATAGGTCATTTAATAAGTCATATGTTTTCTTCATAGAATTTACAGACTCTAGATTTATACTTGAATCATTAAATTTTAATGTTTTGTTAATTATAGTATCAAAGTTTAACATTGGAATATAAAGATTATCATATTTACGATCAAACCAAATAAAGAAAGAGGTAGGCAGGTACACATATTTCAAAAATCCAAGCAGGCTGTAAATACAAGGGTAAACTGCCCAACCGCATTGTAAGATATTTTTATTTACGTCTAAAATACCTGTATAAATTATTTTAGAGTCTTTAGATATCTCTTTATTATCAAAATATCCTTCCCATAAATTATTATTATTATTAATTTCATTTTCCCAAAAGGATAAATTATTATAACGATTTTTTTGTAAAGTATTTAGCGTCATAGTAGCTTCCAATGATAAATTCCTCCTCTCAATAACTATGTAATAATAAATTAAATCTAGATTATTGTGAATGAACTAATTCAGAATTAGTTTGCTCAATATATGTTATTTGACTCATTGTATTTTCTGGAATTAATTAAATAGTAAAAAATATTATGAGGTTTAATTATATGTAAGAGTGAATTACAGTTAAGAGGAAGTGTGCTATAATTAATCAGTACATAGTTTGACATGCAAAATAAGAGCTTTGATGTTTTTGTTTTATATTTGGAATTATTAAAGTATTTTTAATATAAATTAATTTGATTGTTGCAGTTTATATTTAGAAAATGGGGGAAAAGAAATGTTAGGAACAATAGTTAATTCGTTAGCAATAATAGGTGGATGTTTAATAGGACTTATTGTAAAAGGCAGGTTAACAGAAAAAATTAGTAAGACTATAATGAATGGCCTGGCTTTATGTGTGCTATATATAGGTATAGCAGGAGCTCTTAAGGGACAAGATACATTGCAAATAATAATCTGCATAGCAATAGGCGCATTAATTGGCGAAATCATAGATATTGATAATAAGTTAAGCAATTTAGGAGAGTTTATAGAGAAAAAAATAAATAGTAAAAGAAAAGATGCTACAAAAGAAAAGATTTCTATAGCTGAAGGATTTGTAACATCAAGTTTATTATTTTGTGTTGGTGCAATGGCTGTAGTTGGATCGCTTCAAAGTGGTCTTCAAGGAAATAACAGTACCCTTTTTGCAAAATCAATATTAGATGGAGTATCTTCAATAATATTTGCATCATCTTTAGGTGTAGGAGTAATGTTATCTTCGATAGCTATATTTATTTACCAAGGAAGCATTGCGCTTCTAGCAGGAGGACTTTCGACAGTGCTTACTGATAGTGTAATAGCCAATATGTCAGCGGTTGGAAGTCTTTTAATTATGGGACTTGGATTTAATATGCTAGGGGTATCTAAGATAAAAGTTGCCAATTTACTTCCTGCTATATTTTTACCTATTGTATATGGAGTTATATATGGATTACTTTGATTAAATATAATATTAATTAATTGGATTATTATTGTAAAGGAATTACAATAAGAGTATATGTAAGGAAGTAGAAACAGTGAAAATGCCAATGTATCAAGTTGATGTATTTACTGAACAATTATTTAAAGGAAATCCGGCATCAATATGTATATTAGATAAATGGATTGATGAGAAATTAATGCAAAATATAGCTATGGGAAATAATTTGTTCCTAACATGGAGGCTTTAAAATTAATAAATGCCTTTGGAATTATAGTAACTTCAAAAGGTAAAAATTCAGATTTTGTATCAAGATATTTTGCGCCATCCTGTGGAGTTTTAGAAGATCCAGTTACAGTTTCAGCTCATTGTACTTTAATTACATATTGGTCAAAAATTTTAGGAAAGACAAAGATGACTGCTCACCAATTATCTAAAAGAAGTGGAGTGCTTGAATGCGAGTATGCTCATGATAAGGTTAGAATATCTGGAAAGGCTAGATTGTTTCTTAAAGGGGAAATTTATTTAACATAAGCCGGAATGCAATAGAGAAAATAAAAAAATAGGACAAGTATTTACAAAAAATAGTAAATACTTGTTCTTTTTTTGTTTATTGAAGTTGCTAAAGTTAAAGTGTGAAATTATAGTAGTTATTTAATGGAATATTATAGTAATAAAAATATGACTAAGCAACATATTATAATTTATAAATGTTAATATTCGGTTGTTTGTAAGTAATAATAAGGGGGATATACGTGCAGAACTCGATTATAAAAGAACATTTAGAAAATAAGATGGTATACGAACTCATGAAAAGAACCATAGATGTAATTTGCTCTTTAATTGGATTAATAGTTTTAATGCCTTTACTAGTAGCTATTGCAATTCTTATAAAAATTGAATCAGAAGGGCATATATTTTTTGCACAGAATAGAGTGGGGAAAAACGGTATTATTTTCAGAATGTATAAGTTTAGATCTATGGTAGCAAATGCAGAAGAACTTAAGGAAAAATTAGTTGAAAAAAATGAAAGAATTGGTCCGATGTTTAAAATTAGAGATGATCCAAGAGTAACAAATTTAGGAAGGTTTATTAGAAAGACAAGCATAGACGAGCTTCCACAGCTAATAAACATATTGAAAGGAGATATGAGCATTGTAGGGCCAAGACCATCACTTCCAGATGAAGTAGAGCAGCTTGAAGATTGGATGTTAAAGAGATTAGACGTCAAGCCAGGATTAACCTGTTATTGGCAGGTATCAGGTAGAAATGATATTGAATTTAATGAATGGATGAAGTTAGATGTTAAATATGTAGATGAGAGGAATGTCTTAATTGATGTCTTGTTAATAATAAAAACCTTTTTTGTATTATTTGGAGATAAGCATGCAAGTTAAATTAAATAATAACTAAGTTTTAAATAGCTATCTCAAATCTGTGTTTGAGGTAGTTAATTTGCGGAAATTTTTCAGATTATTAGACATTTATAAATGGTATAGAATTCATCTGTATTAAGAGTAAATTATACTGAGAACAAATGATATGAATGATAAAATTATTTTTATCAAAAATGCATACTCGTTGATTTACTAGAATATATTAAAATATGTAAAGCTTGTGGGAATAGAAGATTTATAAAATTATATGAAAATTATTTTTTAGCAGTACATTTTATAGAATTATATATTTATATATGATTTTTATAAAAATAGAACATAATATAATTTTTGTAGATAGTAGTTAAAGTAAAAATGAGGAATAAATTAAAATGGAGAGTAGATTATGAAAGTAGCAATGATTGGACATAAACGTATTCCCTCTCGTGAAGGGGGAGTAGAGATAGTAGTAGAAGAACTTTCGGTACGTATGAAAAATCATGGGATACAAGTAGATATATATAATCGAAGAGGACATAATGTTGCAGGAAGTAAATATGATAATAATAAACTAAAGAGATATAAAGGATGTAGGATTATTACGATACCTACATTTGAAAATAAAAAATTGAATGCAATTTTATATTCATTTCTGGCTACAATAAGAGCAATATTTGGCAGATATGATGTAATACATTTTCATTCTGAAGGACCTTGCTCAATGATTTGGATTCCGCATTTGTTTGGAATAAAGACTGTTGCTACGATACATGGACTGGATTGGCAACGGTCTAAGTGGAGCGGATTTGCTACTAAATATCTAAAATTTGGTGAAAAGATTGCAGCTAAATATGCCGATGAATTAATAGTTCTTTCTAAGAATATTCAAAGATATTTTAAGGAGCAATATAATAGGAACACCGTTTTCATTCCTAATGGTGTTAGCAAACCAGAAATTAGACAAGCACAAGTTATAACTAAAAAATATGGTGTGAAGAAGGATGATTATATTTTATTTCTAGCTAGGCTTGTTCCAGAAAAAGGTCTTGATTATTTACTAGAAGTTTATCAGAAACTAGATACGGATAAAAAGTTAATAATTGCGGGAGGAAGTAGCCATACAAATGATTATATTAAGGCTATAAAAAAGAAAATTAACAAAATTAATATAAGTATAGGAAAAAATAAATATGTTATTATGACTGGATTTGTTCAAGGAAAAGAATTAGAAGAACTGTATAGTAATGCATATGTATATGTCCTTCCAAGCAATGTAGAAGGAATGCCAATTAGTTTATTAGAAGCCATGAGCTATGGAAACTGCTGTCTTGTTAGTGATATTAGTGAAAATACAGAGGTGATTGGAACTTACGGAGAAAAGTTTAGTAAAGGTGACGTAAATGATCTTTACAAGAAATTATATGAATTAATTCAAGGTAGAGATAAAGTTGAAAGCTATAGGAAAAGTGTACAGGATTATGTAATTAGTAAATATAACTGGGATAAAGTAGTTAATAGGATAGAAAAGCTATATTTAAATGACCAAAATGCTATTTTTAATATTTCAGAATAAATTTAAAAGAAAATCTATGCAGAAATAATCGGAGGAATATTTAAATGAAAATATTGATGGTTAATAAATTCTTATATCTGAATGGTGGGTCTGAGACATATGTATTAAAAATAGGTGAATATCTAACATCTATTGGTCATGAAGTGCAATATTTCGGTATGAAAGATGATAGAAACATAGTTGGTAATAATGTAGAGAGCTATACAAGTAATTTTGATTTTCATACAGGAAAATTAAAAAAGATAATTTACCCATTTAAAATTATTTATTCAGCCGAAGCAAGAAAAAAAATCAGAAAAATATTAAAGGATTTTAAACCAGATATTGTTCATTTAAATAATTTCAATTTTCAGATAACACCTTCTATTATTTATGAGATAAAAAAAGATAAAATACCTGTAATTATGACAGTGCATGATCCGCAAATGGTGTGCCCAAATCATCGTTTGTATATAGAAAGTGCAAAAAAAATATGTGAGCTTTGTATTAAAGGACATTATTATGAGTGTATTAAAAATAAATGTTTTCATAATTCTAAAGTAGAGAGTATTGTAGGGGCAATAGAGTCCTACGTTTACCATAGTTTAAAGACGTACGATAAAATAGATATATTTCTGTCTCCAAGCAGGTTTATGAAGGAAATTCTTATTAAAGGCGGAGTGGATGTTAACAAAATCAGTATTTTACCAAATTTTTCTGCATTTTCTAAAGGAGACAATATGATTAAAAAAGAAAATTATGTTCTGTATTTTGGCAGAATAAGCTATGAAAAGGGCATTAGGACATTATTAAATGCATGCTTAAATCTAAAAAACATTAAATTTTTATTTGTTGGTTCTGGCCCTATGGAAGAAGAATTGAAGGCTATAGAAAATGTTAAATATATAGGATTTAAGGGCGGAAAGGAATTACACATTTTAATAAGCCAAGCATTATTTACTATTTATCCTTCAGAATGGTATGAGAACTGTCCATTAGCGGTAATAGAATCACAGGTTTTAGGAACTCCTGTGATTGGTGCTAATATAGGTGGTATTCCAGAATTGATTGAGGATAGGAAAACAGGATTACTTTTTGAAAGTGGAAATGTACAAGATTTGAAATTAAAAATACTTGAGTTATATAATTCTCCAGAAAAGCTTGAGCAAATGTCAGAGGAGTGTTTAAAAAAGAAAAAAAATACCGTAGATACTTATTGTAGTAAACTAATAGAATTGTATGAAAAACAAATACAAAAAGCAAGTATTGTGCATAGTTAAGAAGGGAGTTATAAATGAATAAATTGATTTCATTCTTGATAAGTAAAATTAAAAAGGAAGAGTATCAAGTTGATAAACAGCTCAGTTCAGATATAATAATTATACTGCTTTTAGATAGATTTCTTATGTTATTAAGGGGATTATATCATAAACTTCTTTTTAAAAAATCAAAGGGATTGGTGTTTGTTGGGAAAAGGGTTAAGATTCGTATTCATAAAAATATAAGATGTGGTAATGGAATTACAATAAATGATAACTGTTTTATAAATGCATTAAGCTGTGGAGGAATAGAAATAGGTGATAATTTCTCATTAGGTAGAAATAGTATAATTGAATGCACAGGTGTCATGAGAGAACTTGGTGAAAAATTAACTATTGGTAACAATGTTGGCATAGCACCTAATGCTTTTATTGCTATGCGTGGGAAGATTTATATTGGTGACGATACAATATTTGGCCCAGGTGTAAGTATACATGCGGAAAATCATATATTTAAAGATTTAGTTAAGCCAATAAGACTTCAAGGGACTGTTAGAAAAGGAGTGTTCATAGGAAAAAATTGTTGGATAGGAAGTCGTGCCATCATTCTTGATGGAGTTCATATAGGAGATAATGTTGTGATAGCAGCTGGAGCTGTAGTCAATAAAGATATTCCAGATAACTGTATAGCAGGGGGTGTGCCAGCAAAAGTTATAAAAGTGAGAAGTAAGTAATTAAAATAAATCAATATGAGAGAATTAGGAGGAAATATAGTGGAGGATAGAATTTTATATGGTACAGTAATTGTGACATATAGATGTAATGCACATTGTAATATGTGTGATTGTTGGAAAGATCCAACCAAACAATCGGAAGAGATTACAATAGAAGATATAAAAAAACTGCCAGAAATGGCCTTTACTAATATTACAGGAGGAGAACCGTTTATTCGTAAGGATATTCCGGATATTGTAAGAGAATTGTATAAGAAATCTAACCGTATTGTTATTTCTACAAATGGATATTTTACAGATCGGATCATAGAACTTTGCGAGGAATTCCCGAAAATTGGTATAAGAATCTCAATTGAAGGACTTGAAGAAACTAATAATACCATTCGTGGTCTAAAAGATGGATTTAATCGTGGATATGGCACCTTGAGGAAGCTGGTTGAGAAGAGGCATCCTGATGTTGGGTTTGGCATGACAGTACAAGATATGAATTGCGAAGATCTTGTTCCACTTTATAAAATATCAGATGAATTAGGGATGGAGTTTGCTACAGCAACTCTTCATAATTCTTTTTATTTTAGGAAAACAACAAATAAAATTGATAATAAATACAATGTAGCTAAGAGCTTTGAAAAGTTAAATAATGAATTGTTAAAAAGTAAATCTCCCAAAAAGTGGTTTAGAGCATATTTTAATCATGGACTTATTAATTATATTTATGGTCAAAAAAGGCTTTTACCATGTGATATGTCTAATAATGCTTTTTTTATAGACCCATTTTGTGATGTTATTCCATGTAATGGAATGAAGGAGAAAGCAGTCATGGGAAATCTTAAAAGTCAATCATGGGACGAGCTATGGAATTCAAAGCAGGCGGATGAAGTTCGCAGATGTACTAAAAATTGTGATAGAAATTGTTGGATGATTGGAAGTGCTTCTCCAGCAATGCATAAGTATATTTGGGTGCCAGCTTTGTGGGTTGTTAAGCACAAAATTTTTAAAAGAAATAAATATAGTTTGAAAGAAAATAAATTCATTACTTCTAACTAGGAAGGAGGCTAATATGAAAATTTTGATTATAAATCCGATTCTGTATACATCAGAAACTAATTCAATACCTAAAGTGAACTCAATTAAAGATACGATGATTTATACTTTGTGTTTAGGTTTTTTAAAGTTAGGACATGAACCTGTACTTTTGTCTTCGGCAGATTATCGTCCACTAAAAGATGAGGAATACCCGATTCAAATAGTATTTTTGAATTGTCTATTGAAAAAAATATTTCCTCCACGCTGCATTCCGTTCTCACCTTCTATAGTTAGATATTTATGGAATAATAAGAACAAATTCGATTTAGTAATTTCTAGTGAAGTCTTTGCAATTTCATCATTGATTGCAGCAATTGTTGCAAAAAAGAAGACTATTATTTGGCATGAACTTGGTGCACACAATAAGATTTTGAAAAAAATACCATCTAAAATTTGGTATAACATTTTTGGAAGAACAATTTTCCGAAATGTAATAATTGTTCCACGTTCTAATATAGCTTATAAATTTATATGTAAATATTGTAAAAACGTCTCTGAAAGCTATATCGATCATTGTGTTAATTTAAAGCAATTTGAAATTAGTAACATAAAAAACAAGCAATTTATTGTGATTTCACAATTAATAACCAGAAAGAAAATTAATGGAATTATAGCAGCATTCTCGGCGTTTTTAAAAAAATATGACAATGAATTTAAGCTATACATTTTTGGAAGAGGAAATTTGGAGAATGATTTGAGAAATCAAGTTAAAGAACTTGAAATTATGGATTCAGTCAAGTTTATGGGATTTAAAAGTCATAATGATATTGTAAATGTATTATCGAAATCTAAAGCTTTGCTTGTAAATACAGAAAAGGATAATAATATGGTTTCAATTATAGAGTCTATTGCTGCAGGAACACCTGTATTAACTAATGAAGTGCCTTTTAATTCAGCATATATTAAAGGAAGTAAACTAGGAATAGTTAAGAATAGATGGGGAGAGGACGAACTATATGAGATAAGTCAAAACAACGATTTTTATTTGAACAATTGTCTTAAATATCGTGAAGTACTTTCTAATACATATTGTTCTAGTAAATTTGTTGAATTATTTAAGCAGATAATCCAATTAAACATGTAATAAATATAAAGTGTTATTTACTAACTGGATTAAAGTTAAAAAATAGAAAATAAGATATAGAGGTTTTTATGCGAATTAGAAATATTAAATTAAATGAATTTATTATTATTTTGATAGGTATTATATTCATATGGCAAGTGATATTACAAAATTATATTTCTATATTTCAATACTTTGATGAAATAATTTCATGCATATTTTTTATGTATTTTATTATGTCAATTTTAATAAAAAATTCTATTAAAAAAATTGATCTAGCTATTATTATAATAATGTTCTTAATTATCATCATTGGTTTATTAGGAAATTATAAGGCACATATTCAAGAAGAATATAACCCTATATTAATGGATATAGGAAATACGTTTAAATTCTGCTTGATTTTTTTGGGGGCAAAAACATATTTTGAAAAATTTCATAATAAAAAAGTAATTATTACTGTATTAGGAAAATGCATACGTGCAATTATAATACCAGGTGTTATATGTGCTTTAATGAATTTAGTAACTAATATTAATATGTATTATGATGTTAGATATGGTATTAGATCGTTTCAATTCATCTTTAATCATGCAGGGGATTTATATCGTGCTTGTTTGCTAATGCTGATGATTTTAACTATTGATTTAAGCTATTATCGAAATGAAAATGAACTGATAAAGAAGAAAATTTATATAATTTTAATGTTATTTTTATTAATTTCGACACTTAGATCATTAGCAATAATATCAGCAATAATATATTTATTCGGATATTATGTTTTTATTATGAATAAACATATACAGATTAAGTTTAGATATATAGCTATTATAAGCATTATAAGTATTGCGGTAGGCTATTCAAATTTTACTTTTTATTTTCTTAATGATACCACAGCACGTGCAATTTTATTGAGATATGGATTATTTACAATGAAAACATATTTTCCATTGGGAGCTGGCTTTGCAACTTATGGTTCTTATGCAGCTAAATTGTATTATTCAAGGTTGTATAACTTATATAATTTTTCGGATTATTTTGGGTTGAGTAAGGAACTGGGAAATTTTTTGGATGACAATTATTGGCCCTATATCTTCGGAGAATTTGGGTTCATTGGAACAGTATTAACTATTATGTTGTTATACTACATATTTAAGGCAGCATATAAATCTATACGAATAAATAATCAGGCCAGATTTGCTAATTTATTTGGATTTACATCTATGGTTTTAGCCAGCTTTGCATCTCCGAGTTTTTCGCATACTACAGCAGTTTCAATGTTTTTTATTATTGCTTTAATTTCAACATTTAGTAATTCAAATAAACACACGGTGGAATAGATAAAATTTTATTTGGAGGTATACATGACGAGTGTTAAAAAGAATTTTGCTTATGAAACTTTTCTACAGATGTTGATGGTAATAACGCCATTATTAACAGCTCCTTATATAGCCCGTATATTTGGTCCGGAAAAAAATGCAATTTATTCATATACCTATTCAGTTGCATATTATTTTAGTATATTTGCTATGCTTGGCATTGAGAGCTATGGAAATAGAAGCATTGCTGGTGTTCAGGAGGATAGAGAAAAACGCAGCACTGCATTTTCTGAAATTTATGCAATTCAATTAATAACATCGGTAACTTTAATTATATTTTATATTATATATGTACATGTATTTGTAACAAATAATAAATTGATATCGTTCTTACAAATATTTAGTATAATATCAACACTTTTCAACATAAACTGGTTTTTTTGGGGGATGGAAGAATTTAGAATTACTGTGATTAGAAGTTCGATTATAAAATTGTGTTCGGTAATTTTTATATTTGTATTTGTCAGATCTAAAGAAAATTTATGGATATATACACTTATAATGTCAACTAATATGCTTATACAACAGATTGTAATGTGGTTTTTTATTCCTAAATATATTGATATTAAAATTCCCCATATTAAGAATACTTTTAGACATTTTAAACCTAATTTGATTTTATTTATTCCTGTGATTTCTCTTAGTATGTACACTTATTTAGATAAAGTTATGTTAGGGAATATGGGGACAATGTTAGAAGTCGGATTTTACGCAAGTGCTGATAGAATAATAGATATTCCAATGAGCATAATTTATGGAATTGGAATAGTTATGCTTCCTAGAATGTCAAAGCTCTTTAGTGAGAAAAAAGAATATGAAGCGGAAACATATATTAATAATTCATTATTGATAATCATATTTATTAGTACTGCATTGATGTTTGGAATATCATCTATTGCTACAGAATTTGTGCCAATTTTTTTTGGAAGTGGTTATGAGCCTTGTATTGACATAACAATATTATTAACACCAGTTATATTAATTAAAGCCTGGTCTAATGTAATTCGAACTCAGTATTTAATTCCCCAAAATAAGAATAAAGAATACATTTCCTCTGTTCTAATTGGAGCTATAATAAATTTCATTTTCAATTATCTGTTAATTCCACGATATGGAGTAAATGGAGTTGTTGTTGGAACATTAATTGCTGAGTTCAGCGTAGCAATAATTAATACAAAATATATCAATAAATATACGAACATCTTCAATATATTGTTTAAAGGTATGTTGTTTTTAATTGATGGGATAATAATGATGGTTTTTATTGAAATATTAAAAAATAACTTGAATATTAATTCAAAATTAATATTAATATTAATTGAAATTATTACTGGAAGTTTTATTTATTGCATATTATCAATAGTTACTTTTAAATTCATAAAATTTCAACCTTTCTATGCATTTGAAAATAAAGTAATAAAGTACTTAAAGTCCACAAATATAAGTAGAATAAATTAAAAGCTATGTTGAGATAATCAATATTATATTAAGTATATTATATATACAATTAAGTGTTTTTTATTAATTTGAATTTTTTTATATTCTGATAATTAAATAATTTTATATGAAGGTGTGATGAAGTGAAAAAAATAATTATATTTTTATGTGTATTTTGGATGGGATTTATATTCTATATGTCTAGCATTAATGGAGAAATTTCTCACCAAGAAAGTAAGAAAATAGTTAACTTAATTGAAAGTAATATGGTGGACAAACAAATTAATGAAAAAAATAAAATGCCAAACATGATTAAAGAAAATCAAATTAAAGAAAATAAGTTAGATTATATAATTAGAAAAAATGCTCATGCATTTTTATATATGATATTAGGAATTTTAGTTGCTAATGCTGCTTATATTTTCAATAAACTTAGAAAAGATACGATAGGCTATGTACTGTTTGTATGTTTGTTTTATGCTGTAACTGATGAGTTTCATCAATCATTTATACCAGGAAGAACATCTTTGGTTAGTGATATTTTAGTTGATTTTATAGGAACTTTATTTGGATTAATAATATTCTACTTAGTTTGTTGCTATAGAAATAAAAGAAGGAAAGATTTTATATAAATAAATATTTTTCTATATGCTTCTAAAATATAAATTATGTAAATATATATGATTATAGTATATAAACGTTACTATTGAGAAGTATAGATAAAAAAATAAATCTTATTCGCCTGCTAGATTTTTCTTACACTTGCGTAAAAAGTCTCCGTTTCCACCAACAGTCGTCTGTGATTTTGTTTTTAAAAAGTATTGTGATCATATAACATAATAAAGATTTAGGTAAAGAAAGAGGGATGAGTATGGAAGAAATAGATCTAAGGATAAAAGATGTAGTAGTAATATTAGCGCACAAATGGAAAATGATATTCTCAATTACAATAGTGATAATTTTAGTTATAGGAATTGCTAGCTTCTTTGTTATGAAACCCGTTTATGAAGTAAATACAAAGGTTTTTATAGGCAAAGAAGAATCAAATCGAGCAGAATATAATAATAGCGATGTTATAATGTATGAAAATTTGATGGAGACATATTCAGAGTTAATTAAAGCTAATGATTTGATCAAAAATGCAATTGATAAAAATAATTTAGAGGTAACACCTGAGGAAGTAAGTAACAGTTTAAAAATTACTCCAGTGACTGACACACAAATATTGCAAATAAGCTATCAAAACCAAGACAGTGCATTAGCTAAAAATGTAATAACGTCAGTGGTTGAAGAATTTATACATGAATCTAAGGAACTCATACCAAATGGAACGGTAACAGTAATAGAAAGTGCAGAACTACCAGAAGAACCTGTAAGCCCTAATAAGTTTAAAAATATATTAGTAGCGTGTATAGCTGGAATTATATTTGGAAGTGGACTAGCTTTATTATTAGAGTATATGGATGATACATTTAAAACAAAGGAACAGATAGAAAAAGTAATTGAAATACCTGTAATAGGAGTAATACCTTGTGAAGAAAAAAAATGTACAAGTAAGAAGAAACACATAAAAAGAAAAGATAAAAGTATAAAAGAATCAATATTATATGAAAATTAATTTATTAAAGCTGGAGGAAAAAAATGTTTATTGTTGAAGATAAACCAAAATCTATGGAGGCAGAATCGTATAGAACTTTAAGAACTAATATACAATATTCTTCTATTGATAAAAAAATTAGGAGCATTGTTATAACTAGTGCGCGTCCTGAAGAAGGAAAGTCAACTGTGTCAGGAAATTTAGCATTATCATTTGCCCAAAATGGGAAAAAAGTAATAATTATAGATTGTGATTTAAGGAAACCTTCTATGCATAAAAAATTTAATATATCCAATCTATATGGCCTTTCAGAAGTGTTGATAGAAAAAGAAACTCTAGATAATGCAATTCAAGAATATAATCCTAATCTTTGTGTATTAACAAGTGGTAAAATACCACCTAATCCAGCAGAAATGATAAATTCGAATTCAATGAATAATTTATTGCAGGAGCTTAAAGATGAGTATGATTTTATTATAATAGACAGTCCCCCATTAGAAAATGTAACTGATGGTCAAATTTTATCAGCCAAGGTGGATGGGACTATTCTTGTTATAAAAGCTGGAGATAGTAAAATGGATGCAGTAAAGGAAGCAAAAAATCTTTTAAACAAAGTTGGGGCTAATATAATAGGAATAGTAATGAATCAAGTGAGGAAAAATAAAAAAGATTATTATTATTATGAAGCGGACTAAAGTAAAATAAATAGATAAAGTTGCATTTTGGTGAAGAAGATAGTTATTAATTATATTAATTTATAGGAGAAAAGGATGGAGTTATATAAAAAGCAATTGTTAAATATTCTGAATTGCTCAATAAGTAATAAGAAATTTTATGAATATGAAAAAGATGAAATGAAGTGGGAAAAGATTATAGAGGAAGCAGATAGACATAAAATAAGTGCCTTGATATATAATTCAATTAATAAAGAAACATTAAAAACTATTGACCCCAATATATTAAATAAGTGGAAAATTAATATTTTGCAATCCAATATTATACAAATTAATATGTTGAATTATGCAAGAGAAATACTTTTAGGTTTACAGCAAAATGGAATTAAAGTTATAGTTTTAAAAGGGATAATATTAAAGAGCTTCTACCAAAGATATGAATTTAGGACAATGTACGATTTAGATATATTAGTTCATACAAGAAATTATGAGTTTGTGAAAGAGTATCTAAAAAAAATTGGATATGTTTGTGAAAAAAAAGGATCCCCAATTCATTCGAAATTTTATAATGAAAATAAATTAGTTGTAGAAGTTCATTGGAAACTTATAAATAAAGATTATTATATTGGTGATGAAGAGGAATTTGAAGAGAATATTTGGAAAAATACAAAGGAATTAAATATATATGGTATGAAGATTACAACACTTAGCGATGAAAATTTTTTAATACACATGCTTATGCATATGGCTGTTCATATAAAATGTAATGGGTTTGGTCTAAGACAATTGTATGACTTAGCGTTATTTTCCAAAATAAAATGTGAGCTGATAGAATGGGAAAATTTTAAGTATAGAGTTAATCAATATGGAATAATAGTATTTGTAGAAGGGCTTTACGCGGTGTGTGATAAGATATTTAAAATTCAAATACCATATTTCAATTTGAGAGATACAACTTTGAAGGAAGAACATATAAATTTACTTTTAAATAATATTATTGATAGTGGGCTTGATGGAGAAATTAATTCGGATTTTAAGTTGAGATACAATAATAAAGCTATAAAAGTTATAAATATAGTATTCAAAAGTAGAAAGGAATTAGCACCAACATATAATTATGTTAAAAAATATTGTTTTTTACTTCCAATAGCTTGGGTTCATAGAATATTCAGAGTGATAAGAAAATATGGATTGATAAATATATTTAGATATATGCAGCAAGAAATTGTAATAAGAGAAAGGAAGCTTAAAATAATAAATATATTTGATTTATAAATCAAATGCTATAAAAACT
Organism: Bacillota bacterium; assembly: GCA_023435985.1. Classification (GTDB taxonomy): domain Bacteria; phylum Bacillota; class Clostridia; order Clostridiales; family Clostridiaceae; genus Clostridium. The sequence goes on from JAEZKY010000329.1 coordinate 33,807, forward strand.
AGACATATTTCTCAAAGAAAAAAACATATATTAATTAAGAAATACTTAATAAGGAGTTATAAAAATGATCAAAAAAATATGGGAAAACCCGGAAATAAGAATATTAGATATAAAAAAGGATACAGCTAAGTATAATTGTAAGTGTCCAAGCAATTCGGGAATATATAAACCACCACATCCGCATCCATGGAACCCTTGGTGGTGGTGGCCATGGTAAATTTAATATTTATATTAAATGTATGAAATATCTAGAATTTTTTTGGTGTGTGATTTATGTCAGAATATCATTAGGAGAATATTAATGAGAGCATTGTTTGGAGTCTTGATTAAAATAGAAAAATTTAGAACCTACTCATTTCAAGATAAGCTTTTAATTTTAAAAGCTTTTTTTATTACTGGAATCATGAGAATTATTTTAATATGGATTCCTTTTAAACTACTAAAGAAATATATGGGGGAATATAATGAAGAATCATCATTTTATAGTTATAGAGAAAATAATAATAGAATAGAGAAGATATGTTGGGCGGTTACAAAGATATCAAAATATACTCCATGGAAAAGCAAATGTTTAGTTCAAGCTCTTACAGCTGAAAAATTATTATATGATGAAGGGTTTGAATCTACCTTGTATTTAGGCGTGAATAAGAATTTAAAGACAGGTGTTATAGAAGCTCATGCGTGGTTAAGATGCGGAGAAGTATATGTAACTGGCGGTAATGGAAATGAATTTTTTATAGTTGCGAAATTCAAAAAATGAGATGAAAAGAGGGGGAACATGAAAAAACATTATTATATTGTTTATGGATTAACAATATGTTCAGAAATCCAATTAAGTGAGCTTATTAAAATAAATGAAGATGAAATTATAAATAATAAAATTGACGTAAATATAAAATATGACGATGTTCCTGAATATGTAAGTAAAGATATCAGTAGAAAAAGAATGTGTTCCTATAGTTTTAATGAAAGCTGGTTTTATATACATAATACAGCTATTTATAGGATTTGTAATGGTAAAGAAATTTATGTTAAATATAAAGGCGGAGAAATAGAGGAGATAAAAAATTTTTTACTAGGAGGAGCATTTATTTGTTTACTATTTCAAAGGAAAACAATAGCAATTCATGGTGGAGGCATAGTAGTAAATGATAAAGGGGTAATAATCACTGGAATGTGTGGAGCCGGAAAATCAACTTTAACATCAGCATTTAGAAAAAAGGGATACAAATACTTATCTGACGATTTATCAGTAGTAGGAATTACTGAATTTGATAAGATAGAAATTAAGCCTGCATATCCTCAGCAAAAATTATGCAGAGATGCCGCTATAAAGTTAGGATATAATATTAATGAACTTGTAAAAATAGATAAGGAGAGAGATAAATTTGCTATACCGGCAACTGAAGATTTTATTAACTGTCCTAAAAAGGTAAAAGCTATATTTGAAATTATACCAAATGATAATGTGAAAGATATAAAAATAGAAGAAATAAAAGGAATGAAAAAGTTCAGTTCTATAATTAATAATCTTTATGAGAGAGATATAGCAAAATGCTATGGAATAGACTCATTTATTAATGTGATTTTAAATATATCCAGAAATATATCATATTATAAATTAATGAGGCCAAGAGAAATGTTCACAGTGGATGAACAGATAGAATTAATTACATCTATAGTATGAAATTTTAGATTAATGAAAGAGCTATACATTTTAAGATGGATTTAAAATGTATAGCTTTTTAAGCTAAGATATTTTTTTGCCATAATTCATTTTTTTTATCTATGATTATTTTTTTATTTTCTAACTTTAAAATTCTATCACAAATACGTAAAGCGGATGCTCTATGAGTTATTAGTATACATATTGGTTTAGGTTTTAATTTCGTTATTTCTTCAAGAACTTTTAATTCAGTTTGAGAATCTAAAGCGCAAGTAGCTTCATCTAATATTAAGATTGGTTTTTTTCTTAGTAAAGCTCTTGCTATAGCTAGGCGTTGAGCTTGACCCTCTGAGATACCGAGTCCATTTTCCCCAATGGGGGTGTTAAGATCATTATCTAGTCCATATACGAAATTATAAGAATCAGACGCCTTTAAGGCAGCTATAATTTCGTCGTGAGTTATATTAGAATTTCCTAAAGTTAAATTATTTAAAATACTATCAGAAAATAATGTATTTCCTTGTGGTACATAGGAAATAAATTGTCTATGAAATGGTAATAGTTTATGCTGATTAATATATATTTCTCCTTTTTGAGGATATAACAATGATAATATAAGTTTAATTAAAGTAGTTTTGCCTTCACCAGAAGAACCTGTAAGAATTACGATTTCACCAGGATTTATATCAAAAGATATATTGTCGAGAATTTGTTTATTATAGCCATATTCAAAAGTTATATTTTTCAATTCAAGATGTATATTACTAAAATTAATGGGTTCTTGTATTAAATTATAGTCATTATTATTATATGAAGCTAAAATGTCATTTTCTAATAATACTCCTTCAAGTTCATTTAACCTGCTTATGGCACCCAGTATTGATATTAAACGAGGAAAGGCAGAGCTTAATCCTGATATTGGAGTCTGTATGTTTGAAAATAATTGAAGTATCGCTACTAGGCTACCAAAATTCGCTATGAAATTATTTTGCGATGAATTAAAGCTAAACCATATGAAGATATAAAAATAACTTATCATTGAACTAAGCGAAAAAAAGGTATTTGAAATGCAGGAGAGATAACTTCTTTTAAGCGAGATATATAATCTATGCTTTTGTAGCTTTGATAACTCTCTTTTTTGAATATTTTCTAGACAAAAGCTTTTTATTATGGATATATTATTAAAGCTTTCTTGTAAAAATCTATTATAATCAACTTGTTTTTTTTGAGTCTCTAAATAAAAATGATTTAATTTTCTTCCATATATTTTGCTTATAAATATTAATATGGGAAACAATGTTACTGCTATGAACGCCATCTGTTTAGAAATTTTTAAAAGTGCAAAAAATGAGTAGATGAACATTACTGAAAATGAAAAAATGTTAGGAAGCACATCAATTAATACGCTAGATATTGTTTCGGTATCGTTTGTTATTCGGGTGAGTAATTCTATACTATGGTATTTAGAAATATCTGATAACCTGCCGAGAATTAAATGATTATATATTTTTTGCTGTATTTGATTTCTTGATTTTTCGTAACCTAAAGTATTTATAATTGTTTGAAGGCAAGATAGAATTAAATTTATGAATAATAAAGCTGCTAGAATGATTAAATATTTTTTTAGTTTATCTATGTTAGAATTAGTTATAGAATCAATTAAATATTTTGTAATAAGTGCAATATTTACACTCACTGAAGAGTCGATGGAACCAGTTACTATTAATAAAATAATATAAGGAATTGCATTTGGACATTTATTATAAATCCAATGAATGATAAAAAGAAACTTTTTCATGATTAACTCCTTTAAATAAAGTAAAAAATTATTATTTTATATTACATAACATTTATAAGATATAATATATCTATTTAAATTAATGGTAAAAAATGCATAATATCTAAAAATTAAAAATAAAATTATATTACATATTATTTGTGAAAAGAATAAGGAGTGAAGATTATGGTAAAAGTAGATTCTATAATATTTCAAACAAATGAATTTGACGTAGTAGATATAGATAAAGAAAAAGTGATTATGAATTTGGAAAAAGGAAAATATTTTTCCTTAAATATAATGGGAAGCAGAATTTTAGAAATGATTTATAATAAGACAAGAGTAAAAGAAATAATAGAATCATTAACTAAAGAATATGATGTAGAGGAAATAATTTGTGAAAAGTGTGTTTTAGAATACTTAAATGATTTGGAAAAAATAAATTTGATAAGGGTTATATAGAATAAAAAAGTAAGAGTAACATATTCTATTATTTTTAATAGTAAGTTACTTTTATTTTTTTGAACTTATAATAAAACGGAATAAGTTGTACCTTGTATTAAATAAGAGTATAAATTAATAGATTTTAATAGTGTATAAAAAAGAAAGATGAATATTCACATGACGGATTTTTTACATATTCTCAAAAAGGTGTAGGTGCAAAAAAACGTATACTAGTACTTTGAGATTTTTAATCACAATCGTCAAAGATAAAATTATGGATTCTTTTAGCAGTTAAATCTCCATCAAATACATAATAATATATTCCATCTATAACTTTTCCATTGCCATCTTCATCACATGGAAATCTATCCTGTAACATAGTAGTGTTTTTTAACGAATTCAAATTTAGAGCAAGTGAAATTATTTCTGTTTTGTTAAGATTAGTATGAAGTATAGGAAGTATTTCATCTAAGAGTTTAGGATACTGAGTTATTGGAATATCTTTAGATTTTTTAAACACCTGATTTAAAACATTTCTGTGTCTTTGAGTTCTCTCAAAATCGCCGCCTTCAGTATATCTTATACGGCAGTATGCTAAAGCCTGAATACCATTAACAAGCTGAATTCCAGGAGATGTAATATTAGAAACATTAATATTATTTTTTTCATTTAGATCATCTATATAGTCATTTATATATTTAAATTCATCATTTGTTATAGTTAGGTTAATTCCACCAATGTCATCTATAATTTTAGGCAGTGATGAGAAATTTACAGTTATAAATCTATCCAAATTTAAATTGAAATTTGCATTAATAGTTTGGAGGGAAAGTTTTGGGCCACCAAAAGCATAGGCATGATTTATTTTATCCTTTCTATTTATAGTAGGAATAGTAACATAAGAATCTCTTATTATTGAACTTAATTTTAATTTATTATGTTTATTATCTATTGTGAATATCATAATACAATCTGAACGTCCAGCAGTTCCTTCGACTTCATCGATTCCAAATAAGGCTATATTAGTTATATTAGGATTAGTTTCTTGAACAGAATTTTCTTCATTATTTGGAGGTGTATCCTCCTGTTTAGAAAAAGTCTCGTTAGCACCAATGTCGGTTTTATCTATATTAATTTTATTTATCTTGTTTAGATATATATTTAATATAGTTATAAATGCTATGCTAATAAAACAAAATATTAGGATTATAAAAAGAAAAAGCTTTTTTAAATTTAAGAGTATTGTTCTATTTTTAATAACCGTATTGATTTTTTTGTCAAGTTTCTGAAAATTATATTTTTTAAACACTAAATCACACTCCTTAAAGCATGGATATAAAATTATATGCTTTAATTTAAATAAAATGCGATTTGACAAAATAAAAAATATAGCCAAAAATTAATATAGGAATTATAATAAATAGGTATACTATTATTGATAATAGATAGACTTAAAGGGGGCGCGAAAATGAAGAAAGTAAAAATAGCACTACTAGGATTGGGGAATGTTGGTCGTGGTGTTTGGATGATTTTAAATTCTAATAAAGAAGAAATCATGAAAAGGTGCGGATACGAAGTTGAAGTAGCAAAAGTACTTGTAAGAGATAAGAATAAGCAAAGAGGTGTAGATATTCCAAATGAACTTGTAACTACAGATTTTAATGAGATATTAGAGGATGACAGTATTAAAATTGTTATAGAAGTAATGGGTGGGATTGAGCCGGCAAGAGGGTATATGCTTAAATGCATGGAGAAGAAAAAGCATATAGTAACTGCAAATAAAATGTTACTTGCAACTGGTGGAGATGAACTTTTTGAAAAAGCTGATGATGAAGGAATAATGTTTAGCTATGAAGCAAGTGTAGCTGGAGGAATACCAATAATAAAAGGAATAGATGAAAGTTTAACGGCTAATAAAATAGAAACTTTATATGGAATTGTTAATGGTACAACTAATTATATTTTAAGTAAGATGGAGCTTGAAGGTGCTGATTTTGATGATGTTTTAAAGGAAGCGCAAGAAAAAGGTTATGCAGAAGCTGATCCAACATCAGATATAGAAGGATATGATGCTCAATATAAATTGGCAATACTTGCGTCATTAGCATTTGGATCAAAAATAGATGTAAAAAATGTATATAGAGAAGGTATTACAAAAATTGAAGCTGTTGATATGGAGTATGCAAGAGAATTTAAAATGGGAATTAAATTGCTTGCTATTGCAAAGGAGATTGATGGTAAGGTAGAACTCAGAGTTCACCCAACAATGATTCCAAAGAAGCATCCACTTTCAAATGTTTATGATTCGTATAATGCAGTATTTATAAGAGGAAATGCAGTTGGAGATTTAATGTTTTATGGAAGAGGGGCTGGTGATCTTCCAACAGGCAGCGCTGTGGTAAGTGACATTGTTTCTATAGTAAGAAATAATGTTGAAACAGAGAATCCTAATCCAGTAGTTAAGAATAACTTGTGGGAAAGAGAAATATTAGATATGGGCTCTATAAAGAGTAAGTATTATATTAGAGCTACTGTATTAGATGAATCAGGTGTTCTTGGAGAGATAACAGCAATCCTTGGAAGGCATAATGTAAGTATACGTTCAGTAATACAAAAAGGTGATGAAGAGGACGGTCAAGTAACGATAGTTTTGGTAACCCATAAGACATTTGAAAATCTAATTAGTAATGCTATCACAGAAATTAAAAATTTAAAATCAGTTAATAAGATAGATAATATAATAAGAATAGAAGATTTTAAATAGAAACAAAGTATTGAATAAAAAACAAACTAAGGAAAGACCAAGTTTATAATATATATTATAGAATTGGTCTTTTTTTGTGTAATTTTTTGTTGGAAATTGCACGAAATAAATCTTGTTGAAAATTAAGTAAAATATAGTTGGAATATGATATAATTGGAATATAAATATCTAATATAATGTATAAGTTATAAATAATAGAAGATAAGATAATGGATTTGAGTGGAAATAAAAATAATCCTTTAAAATAATATGATGAAATATTTAAGAATATTCTGGCAATTAGATTTTCAGCATACAGAGAACAATTTATTAGACAT
>JAEZKY010000041.1 GCA_023435985.1 Bacillota bacterium
AGTGTATAGTGATGATGTATTTAGTTCACTTATTGCAAATAGTTTGGAAGATATTCAAAAAGAGAATGAAAATAAAGTTGAATTTACTATATTTAATGCAAAAGGTAACCCAGCTTTAGAAAGCCAAATTTTAAATACTATGTTGGATGATAGATATGATCTTATCTTGGCAAATGTGGTTGGCAAGATAACGCCGGAATTAATAGAAAATTCAATTAATGAAGCTAGACAAAGAAGTATTCCAATAATTTTCTTTAATACAACTCCTGAAAAATTAGATGTAATTAGAAGTTATTCAAAAGCTCTTATGATAAATGATGATTCGAAGAAAATAGGTATTCTACAAGGAGAAATGATTGCTAATACATGGAATGCTAAGAAAGATGTTATAGATAAAAATAATGATAATATAATGCAGTATATTATGATAAAAGGAGAAAACCAAAGTATTTTAACAGATGAACGGACAAAGTATTCTATTTTAACAATAAACAATTCAGGGATAAAAACTGAAGAACTTGCCTCAGTAACTGCTAATTGGGATAAGAAATTAGCTCAATCTGCCATTGAACAGCTATTTCTTAAATATGGTAGTAGAATTGAAATTATAATTGCGAATAATGATGCAATGGCGATAGGTGCTGTTAAAGCACTTCAACATTATGGATATAATATAGGCGACAAAGCAAAAACTATTCCGGTCTACGGAATTAATGGAAGACCAGAAGCTCAAGAATTAATAAAAAAAGAATTTATGGCTGGTTCAGTTTTTCAAAGTCCTCGTACCTATGCAGATGCTCTTTACACTATTGGAATGAATTTTGTATCTGGTAACAATCCGATAGAAGGCACAAATTATGAATTTGATACAACAGGAGTTGTAATACATATACAACCGGAATAATACGATTTTTGCAAGATATGCCATAATTAATACATAATAGTAAATTATTGTTAAGCGGGGATTATTTATAATAAAAATAAAGAAGCTATTTAAATCTTTTGGAAATTTAAATAGCCTGATTGTAAGACTAATACCACTAATTTATATATGGATTATAGAGAGAATGTTTCAGGTTCAGCAGTATAAGAATAAATAGTAGCTGTTCCTTTTGTGAAGTATAAAACTGAAAAAACTCCATTATCAGCGCTATGCTTAGGTTTTAAAAATGGATTAGATTCTAGTGCAAATTCCTTTGCTTCATGTCTGTCATCATTTGCAACTTCTCCGGTAACACGAATCCATTGCCCTTTTTTATTCATACAAGAAATTTCGACTTTAGGGTTTTTCACCATTTGTTTAAAGCACTCTTTTGTATTCTCTGTGACAATGTATAATTTTCCTTCGTATTCAAAGACAGCACCAAATGGCCTTACTCTTGGTTGATTACCTTCAGTAGTTGATAGATAAAAAGTACCACTTTCTTTTAAAAATTCTAATGCATTGTTCATATTCATAAATATTGCTCCTCTCGTATATGTGTGTTAAAATCGACTTTATATTAAGAATATCATATATAATGAATATGAAAAGTACGTATTTTAAGTGGTGAAGGTATCTAATTGATACTGTGAAAGGAGCTATTATGATTAATAATAATAATCGTTTTGGAAAATGTACATATCTTATAGCGCAAAAAATATTTTCTGGAAAATGGTCAATATTAATTATGTATAATTTGGATGATGGAGTACTACGTTATGGGGAACTACAAAGAAGAATGGATAATATTGCACAGTCTACATTAACAAAAGAATTGCGAATACTAGAAGATTATGGAGTGATTAATCGACATGTTTATTCGGAAAATCCACCAACAGACTTAGGAAAGGAATTCAAGCCAGTATTAGAACAGTTTGGAATTTGGGGAGATAAGTATATTAAAGCCTCTAAAAATGAATAGGTGATAATAAAATTGCAGGCACTAAATGAGTGATAATGTGTGGTTGTGTTAATTCACATCTTTCTTAAATTATGAATCACTAAAAATATATAGCAAATTGTAAAATCGTATTATTCAAAAGATTGAATTTGCGATTTTTTTAGTGCGCAATTCTAAAAATGGATGTAGGTATGTTGCATCAACTGTAGATTTGACGTAGTAAGTTATGCAAATGTTCTTTGAAAATTGAATAGTGTGATAATTTTACAAATATGCTACAATTAAGTGAAATATGATGGCAATTTGTAAGAAAGAGGGGAGATTTATTATGAAAATAAAAGGCGTATTATTTGATTTTAATGGAACTATGTTCTATGATGGAAAAATTCAAGAAACATCTTAGAGAACATATTTGAAAAGAAAAATAGGTAGAAAAGTGACAGATGATGAATTTCAAGAATATGTTCATGGTAGAAATGCAGATAGCACATTGCCATATTTTTTAGGTAGAGAGTTATCTAAAAAAGAAATAGAAGAATTAGCGGAAGAAAAAGAAACAACCTATCGTGAACTATGTTTAGCAGATAAGAATAATTTTAAATTAGCTAGCGGATTAATAGAGTTTCTAGATTACTTAAAAGAAAGTAAAATTCCATTTACAATTGCTACTGCTTCAGGTCTGAATAATGTTAAATTCTTTTTTGAACATTTAGGTTTGGCAAAATGGTTTGATATGCATAATGTTGTGTATGATGATGGAACAATTCCAGGAAAGCCAGAACCAGAAATTTATATTAGAGCTGCTAATAAAATTGGAATTCCTATAAATGAGTGTATGGTTTTCGAAGATTCAAAGTCTGGCATAATTTCAGCACATAGAGCTGGTGTTTATAAAATAGTCGGAGTAGCTTCTATGAGTAATAAAGAAGATATGTTGAAGATAGGTGATTTAGATGAAGTAATTGAAGATTATAAAAACGCTATAAATTTATTGAGATAAATTTCAACTTGTAGAATTGTTCATTTATATCTGAAGATTTAATATTATATTAGAATATCGCACTATTCAGAAATTATGAATCAATAAAAATAAATAGCAAATTGTAAAATCGTATTATTCAGAGATTGAATTTGCGATTTTTTTACTACACAATTCTAAAATAGGATAAGCTCCTACAATGAAGAGCTTAAGGTTTGATTAACTCAAAGAATATATTATTACATTTGAAATTTAAAAGAAAATATTCAAATTATAATATGTAGGTGGTAAGATAAAAGATTTTTAATTTTAAGAAGAGAAGATCAACTCGCCTTGACCCAATATTACAACTCTATCAGAATATCTAATAGGTTTAAGGGGATATTTTTGTGAGTGTGGTTCTAATGAGATAGCTTGTTGTACTTTCTGGTCAGAATCGAATACGATAAGAAATCCATTAAAATCAGAAATATTTTCAATTCTATAAGAGACATTTTCCATTAAACCTAAATTGTTTATGTTATAAAATCCTTCTTTAAACCTTGTTGGCTGTGCGGCTGTAATAACGGTACTAACATTAAATAATAGAAGTAAAAGAATAGAAAGCAAAGTTATAAATTTTTTCATTAGATTGACCGCCCTTCAATATTAAATCTTTCAAATTTTATTATGTGAAAGGCAAAAAAATATATTCAGAATGAAGAATATTTTATTACGTCATTCTAAAAAAGAGCAAAAAATGGAATAAGCTCCTGTAAAGAGGAGCTTATTTATAATGAAAAACGATTATTAAAAAATATTAACATTAGAATTATGTGAGATATTAAAGAACATACTAAAAAGTATAATTTACTATTAAGAATTGTGTTTTATTAAAATTGTGAGAGGAGATTAAAATGCAATCATTAAAAAAATATTGGTGTTTATTTTAATTTTTATTATGATATTTGCTTCATTAATGTGCTGTAATTCGAAAATAACTAGCACTTCAAATATTAATATGAGAAAAACTGTTAATATAGCTGTATTACTTTATAGTTTTGATGATTTATATATGTCAAAAGTAAAAAAACTTTAGAAGATATTCAAATGAAAAATGAGGGAAAAGTAAAATTTATTTTTTATGATGGAAAAAAGAATCAAGCTATTCAAGAAACAATTATCAATAATATATTTGAAACTGGAAATTTTGATATTTTATTTGTAGATTTAGTGAATAAAGGCAAAGCAAAAGCATCGGTAAAGAATGTTATTGATAAAGCAGAAACACTTGGAATTTCGGTAATTTTTACTTATGTAAATCCTGAAACAATAGAAATTATTAAATCTTATAATAAAGCTTTTGTTATAGGAGAAGATGAAAAGCAAGCAGGTGAATTACAAGGAAAGATCATTATTGATATATGGAATACTAATAAGGAAAGCATAGATAAAGATAATGATAACAAACTAGAATATTATATTATGCTGCAAGGTTCGAATGAATTAGCTGCAAAGCAAAGAGTATTATATACGATTTCAGCAATTAATAATGCAGGAATAAAAACTGAATCACTTACATCAATAGCTACTAATTGGGATAGGGAGCTAACAAAAAGTACTGTAAATTCATTATTTTTTAAATATGATGACAAAATTGAAGCTATAATTTCAAATAGTGATGATATGGCTATAGGAGCTATTGAAGCATTGCAGCAATATGGATATAATACTGGGAGTAAATCTAAAACTATTATAGTTGTAGGCATTGACGGAATACCAGAGGCTCGTGAATTAATTAATAAAGGATACATGGCAGGCACAGTTATTCAAGATCTAAGGGAGACAGCAGAAGCTTTCTATACTATAGGAATGAACTTGCTTGCTAATAAACCACCTATAGAAGGTACTAATTATAAGCTAGACAAAATGGGAGTTACAATTTTACTTCCATATCAGGAGTATATTGAAAAGAAGTAGTAAACAATTTGTAAATTTGATGTAGTAAATAATAGAAATTCTCTTTAATTGTTATTATAGGGCTTATTATAATAATCGGATGTGATACAGGTAGTAGTAAAATTACAACAACAAATATTGCACAAGGAAAGGATAGGTTACAAACAATAAACGAAAAAGGAGTATTAACTTTTGCTTCAGCAAATGACCCACCTTTTGTCTATATAAACACTGAAACAAATAAGCTAAATGGAGTTGATGCTGATATAATAGCTGAAATTGCAAAGAGACTCGGAATTAATAAAATTGAACAAAAGAAAGTACCCTTTGCAAATTTATTAAATGAGCTGAATGCTGATGACAGTATAGATATGGCAGCAAATGGGATATATATAACTCCTGAGCGTGAAGCTATAGCATCATTTACTCAACCATTATATATAGAATCAGATGTTGTAATTGTTCCAAAAACTTCAAAAATTAATTTTAAAAGTGATTTGAAAAATGCAGTAGTTGGAGCTGAAAAGGGCACAAAATATGCGGATTTAGTACAAGATTGGAGGAAAAATAACTTAATAAAAGATGTATTAATCTTTAATAATACATCTGAATTGTTGAATGCTATAAATAATGGGAAAGTTGATGCAGGTGTATCTGATTCAGCAATTGTAAACTATATTTTAAAAAGCAAAAAAATCTTTTTAAAGATATTAACAGATTACACTCCTGAACTACGTATACCTACAGGAATAGCAGTTAAAAAAAAGATACTACGTTATTGAATGCATTAAATGAAAAGATTAATGAGATGAAAAAAGATGGTACGTTGTATGCTATTCTTGTAGAGAATGGATTAGATAAAAATAAGATGATTATAAATTAATGACGCAAGTATAAACTTAACATATGTTCATATCAACTTTAATTTTGATGTGTAATTATGATTAGCATGTGTAATGTATATTCTTGGTATGGGGTAAGATATTTTTTTGTTATGCAATTCTAACATAGATTAAATTAATATTTAAAAACTGAATAATATGTAGATATGACGTAGTAAATTATAAAAATGTTCTTTGAAAATTGAATAATACGATTTTTACAAAGTATGCTATAATTAATGCAAAATAGTAAATTATTACAAGTTGATTTAAAGTGATACGAGGAAATGTTTTATGAAAAATATAAATAATAAGCAATTTCTTTTGATTTGTGTTGCTCCATTCCTTTGCATGTCAATGTTGTTACTTATACCGTTTTTAACTATTAGAATAGGAAAGACAGCAGGATATATTGTAGGATTTTGTATTTATTGGTTTATCTTTTGCCTTCCTGTTTCTTTGTATAGTTCTAACGGATTTGGCAAATTGAGAGAAATATATTCTCAAAAATCAAATATTACACCAGTAATGAGAAATATATATTATGTATTAGCATTTATGCCTTGTATAGCTACCTTTTTTGTTGTATTTAAAGAGTTTGCTCCAATAGCAGGATTTCAAGTTTTTGTTATTGCTTCAATATTCGCAATAATAAATGGAACTTTTGAAGAGATGTTTTGGCGTGGAACTTTTAATAAGATTTTTAATAATAACATTTTTTTAGCATACATATATCCATCAGTATTTTTGGGAATTTGGCATATAGCATTATACTTGGCAAAAGGAATAATATACCAAGGTGGATTTGCTTCATTAGTTGGTGGTTCTTTTTTCATGGGATTATTATGGGGATGGGTTGCATATAAAACTAAATCTATTAAAGTTGTAACAGCAGTGCATATAATAACCAATTTTTTTGCTTTTACGGGTCTAATTTATCAAAACTGGTTTAGGTAATTTAATACACATCATTCTTAAATTATGAACTGAAAAGATTTGATTTATGAAATTTAAAGAAAAAAGCTCCTACAAAGAGGAGCCTTGAAAAGTGGTTAAGCAATAAAAACTTATTATTATTTCCATTTATATTATGCGAAATAAAAATCAAAATATACAAATTACAATATGTAGATTTTGTGTAGTAAATAAAAAATATGTTCTTTGAAAATTGAATAATGCGATATTTGTAAATATGATATAATTGACCCAAAATGAATAGCGATTTGTTTTTCTAAAGTAAAACTAAAATTGTAATAAGTAAGGAGAAAAGATTTGAATAAATATACACGAAAGAATTTATCAGAACTATTGAATATAGGAAAAGAAACTCTGAGATATTATGAAAATATAAAGTTGATAGACAATCCAGTTAGAAATGAAAGTGGCTATAGAGTTTATTCTGAGGAAGATGTATTAAGAATTAAATTTATTGTTCGAATGAAAAATTATGGATTTAGTTTAAGAGAAATATCGAATTTGATTAAAATGGTTATTAATGATAAATGTACTCATCAAGATAAGTTAGTAGATTATATAGATAATAAGATAACTGGAGTTGAAAATCAAATTAAAGAATTATATCAATTAATAGAATTATTGAATAAAGTAAAAGAAAATAAGCATTTAGGCGAATGTGATTTTTTTAAATCTTTGATAAATAATTCTTGACATTGTTCTATACTACAACCATTACACTATTTATAAAATAGGAAATGGGGTTTTAAACATGAAGATAATTGCTATTAACGGAAGTCCAAGAAAAAACGGGAATACAGGAATTTTACTAAATAAAGCTCTTGAGGGAGCAGCTTCAAATGGAGCAGAAACAGAAATGCTCCATCTATATGATTTTAATTATAAAGGATGTAAAAGCTGTTTTGCATGCAAATTAATAAATGGTAATAGTTATGGGCATTGCTCTATTAATGATGAAATAAGTCCAATTCTAAAAAAAATTAATAATTCAGATGCTATAATTCTTGGTTCTCCAATTTATTTAGGATCAATTACAGGTGAAATGAAATCTTTTATGGAACGATTAATTTTCCCATATCTGGTTTATGATGAAAATTATTCTTCGCTTTTTCCTAAAAAAATTTCTGTAGGATTAATTTATACCCTTGGAGTTAATGAACAAAAATTGGAACAATCAAAATGGAAAGAATCCATTAAATACAATGAATTTTTAGCGGAAAGGTTTTTAGGAAAAGTAGAGTCACTTTTTGTAACCGATACTTATCAATTTGATGATTATTCAAAATATGTTTCAACAGCTTTTGATGCTAGTGAAAAAATGAAGCGTAGGAAAGAAGTATTTCCGCAAGATTGCAGAAAGGCATTTGAATTGGGAAAACGACTAGTCCAAATATGATAAGAGACTTAAAAAATTATAGCAAATAGATATAATGACAAAGCAATAAATTATAATTCATAGGGTTAATTATAGAGGTTAATATTATATTTAAAAATTAATATTAAATTTAAAATATCGCGCTATTCATAACTAAGAATAGATTTGCGATATTTTTTTATTTAAAATACTGCGCAATTCTAAAATGTTGCTCAATATGTAGAAAGTACGTAGCAAAAAATGAGGCACCTATAAAGTGCCTTTTAAGAGAAAGATAAAAGAACATTGTTATATATTATAAATCTATAATCATTTTTAAGAGGTACTAAAGTATTTTCAGTAGAGTTAGGAGTTATTCGTATGAGCTGCTGTATCTTTTTATTAGAATCAATTATTATTAATAAGCCTTCAACATAGGGTTCATTGTTACGAACTTTATAAGTAACATTTTCGGTTAGACCTAAATCTTTCATTGTATAAAAACCTTGTGAATATATTTTTGGTTGAGCTACTGCTGCAATGGTATTTATAGTAAATAACAAGAATAAAAAAATGGAAGAAACAGTTATAAATCTCTTCATTGTTTTAACCACCTTTAAAATTAAATTTTATCTAAAGTATATCGTTATTATATGAACTCAAAAGATAAATATTCAAAATGTAGAAGTGACGTAGTAAATTATAAGAATGTTCTTTTTTAATACAATAAAAAACATAGCAGAAAAAACAAGTCCAATAATGGCTTCATTGTAAATTAAATAATGTGTTGTTTACAAAATATGGTATAATTTATTGTGAGATAAATTGTAATTTGTAAAGGGGATGCAAAAATGACTACATACGCAAAAAGTTTAAATGTTTTAAAAGAGTTATTTGCAAAGGATTATCAATTTGCTTTAGCAACATCAAATTATAATATTCCATCGGTTAGATTCATAGACGCTTTTTATGATGATGGTGCTTTCTATATTACTACTTACGTAAAATCACAGAAAGTACAAGAGATTGAAAAAAATTCTGAGGTTTCAATGTGTAATGAACTATATCGTTTTAGCGGAATTGCCTATAATATTGGACATCCATTATGTGAAAAAAATAATGTAATCAGGGAAAAGTTGATAAAGGCGTTTGATCCATGGTACTTTGCACACAACAACGAAAATGATGAAAACATGTGTTATGTGAAAATAGAATTAAAACAAGGATTTTTTTATAAAGATGGAACTGGTTATAAAGTTGATTTTGAAGCTAGAAAAGCTGAGGAATTTCCATTTACATTTGATATTGTAATAATTGATTCGTGATAGTAAAATATTTCGTCTTTTAAAAAAATGAAAAACATAAATAAAATGAATATGGTATAATACCAGTTATAAATTATGATAAAGTATATAGAAATGAGTGTGGAAATGAATAATGGATAAGATTTTAATTACTGGAGGTAAAGGTTTTTTTGCATCCAGATTTAATGAATATTATAAAGATAAGTATGATATTATTTCCTTAGCAAAGGAAGAACTTAATATAACAGATGAAAAAAAAGTTATATCAAAAATTAAAGAAGTTAATCCAAAGTTTATAGTTCATTCAGCAGCTATTGCAGATACACAAGCTTGTGAAAAAAATCCTGAGTATTCTTTTGAAATAAATGTAACAGGAAGTAAAAATATTGCAAAAGCTTCAGATTTAGTAGGCGCTAATTTAATACATATAAGTTCAGAGCAAGTTTATAATGGAAATTTAGAGGAAGGTCCATATGACGAAAATACAATACCTGTTCCAGATACAGTATATGGAAAGCAAAAGCTTCTTGGAGAACAAGAGGCCAGTAAAATTACAGAACATGTATGGATTTTAAGATTTAATTGGCTATTCGGCTTTCCAGAAAAATGTGGTAAGGTAAATGGTAACATTATATGGAATATTACTCGTGCATTATTAAAAGGCGAAAATATGAGAGTTTCCTCAAATGAGTATAGGGGAATGACTTATATATATGATTTACTTAAAAGCTTCAATAAAATATTTGAAGTACCTTTTGGAATTTACAATACTGGCAGTGAAAATAATCTAAGCACTTATGATGTAGCAAAAATTATTTTAGAAGAAATGAATTTATCACATAAAGTTAACGAGATATTAATAAAGGATGAAGAAAGATTTAAAGAAAGAAAAAGAGATTTAAGAATATCAAATTTAAAATTTAAAAATAATGGTATTGTTTTTTTGGAAACTGAAGAGGCCATTAAAAGATGTATTAAAGAGTTTGGATTTAGAATATAGAAAGTTTAAATTAAGAAAATAAGCATATTAGGTGTTGAAGTTATTGAACCACCTAAACTACGTCCATGGGGGATAAAGAATATGAGCTTCTATGATCCAGATAAAAATGTCATTTATTTCAGAAGTTTTGACAAATGACCAAATTCTAATTTTTAAAGTTAACAATAAGAATTATAAAGGCAGATTAAGTTATAGATACTTAGCCTGCCTTTAGTTTTTATTCCTTAAGATTATTTTTAAAATACTCATAATAATAGTGAATAGCCTCATCAACAATGGTATTTAAATATACATTATCTTAATGAGAAAAAATTCTTTTTGTCTATAATCTGGCCCATGCCTTTCTTGAGGGCCATTAACAATTTAATTATTAAGCAACGTCTATCTTTGTAACACTCTTAGCAGTTACATTTGCAGTGGATTTCTTTACTAATCCACCAGAATTAGTTGTAAAAATGTTTTTTTCAATAAAGGTGTTCATTAAAGAATTTATCTGAGTTGGTGTAAGGTCAGATTTTACACCGCTAATGCTGAAGTTTGTTTTTTCTCCAGCTTCAGTTATAAAAGTCATTGATAAAATATAATCCATAATTACCTCCTTAAAATTTTAATATTTTTTAAACTGGTCTTATTTTTCTTCAAGAGTTGAAGATTCATTTAAGAAAAATGATCTTGTGTTAGCTGATAAAACTCCTTTGATAGCCTCAGCTACAGCATATACATTTTCAGCATCTGCGTCAGTTCTTACACCAGAGAAAGATTTTTTTGTGTAAGTTGGGTCGCCTGCCTTGTCTACACCTTTTTGAATTTCGATACTTAATGATGCAGTTTCAATGTTCTTTGTAACAGCCATTAATTTCACCTCCTAAATAAAATATTTTAAAAAGTAACAAGTAATTTAAATTACATAATAGAAATATGCATTTTTTGGAAAAATATAAACCAATTTTAAAAAAATTTTTTAAAATTATTTTATTATCTTTAGATTTTCGTCATTTAAATTTGATGAAGTATCAATAACTACGCCTAATTTAGTTGAAATAATAATGTTTAATTTATTTATTGAAGAAGAAAGCTCAATTAATTGTTTTTCTAGACGGAAAAGCAAGTAGGCACAAACAGCTATGGGGAAGCCGACATTAGTAATTAAATTCATTAAATCATTAATTTCCACAATTCATCATCTCCAAACCAATACAAGATTTCAATTTACCTAAGACTTTTTTCTTTCTTTTTGAGGCTGCAACATAAGAAATATTTTTATAATATGCATAATTTACAAGAGTATTTTTCTTAAAATATAAAAACAATATTAAATGTTTTTCTTCGTCGTTTAATTTTGTTTTTATGGCGGAAATTAGCTCCTCATAATCACATGAAAGGCATAGATCTTCATCTAAAGGTTTTGTATCTGATGATATATAATGTTCGAGGTTATCATCTAAAGACAAGATACAAGAACTATCTGTATCAGCTTTGCTTAGAAAATTTCTAAGTAAAAATTGATATTTCTCTTCATAGCGTTCATGGCATAAGCAGCAAAACGGTTGCTATCAGGTTCGTATTTAGATAGACAGGTAAAAAGAGTAGTAAAGCATTCATTTTTTATGTCACTATAATCATAGCCATCAATAAAAGTTTTTCTAGATATAGAATTTATAATAGGGGTAAATTCTATAATTAGCTCATCTTTAGCTTTAGAGCTGCCAGATTTGGCTGCATTAGCTAACTTTTCGACATATTCGTAGTTCACATATAATCCCTCCTAAAATTAATTAATTCTATAAGAGAAATATGCATAAAAGGAATTTATATAAATACTTTTGGAAAAAATTTTTTTAGGTATGTATGTAAATAATTTATGAGAATATGAATTAAAATAGAAATTTAAATGAAAATTTGAAAGCGGAAGTTCTAATTAGATTTTTTATGTGTTTACCAGGACTTCCACAAAAGATGAAAAAATAATATTTATCTGATATGGGAAATCAAGTTGATTTTATGACGAATATTTAACATTTTAGGTATTAATTATTTTTAGGATTAAATTTTCTTGATATTATGAGATTAACAAAATCTTTTACAAATAAAATGTCTTTAGTTGTAATTTCATCAGTTTCCAACAATTGTACCACTTCTTGAATAGAGCTGTGCTTAGAGTTACGGATTCTTTTTCTATTTGTATTGAAAGTAAACAAAAGGAATTAGCAGAAAAACTTGGTAAGTCAAGTTCATGTGTAAACAGTGTTTTAAATGGGAGAGGGGCTGACTTTACTACAGAAGATTTTAGAATGATTCGATTGTATTTAATATTAAGATTCAGGAATATTTTAAAAAATGCATTGTAAACGATATCAAAAGGCTAAAAATTAAATAAGAGGTGAAATATGTGTGTATAGGGAAAATTAAAGGTATTTATGGGAATGAAATAGCAGTTATATTAGGTGTGGATAAAAACAAAACAGTAAAAGAGCTATATTTAGAAAAACTCCAGAAAGTTCCTGAAAACCAGGAAGAACTTTATAAAAGGAAAGAGGCTGTCTATTGGGATGATACTTTAAAGGAAATTCTGTGCAAAGAATTTACGATAAGAAGTGGGAAGAAGGTGAGGAAGGAATTAAAAATAGTTGTTGATGAAAAATATGACTTTATGCATTGTAAGGTTGACAGAAGAATTGTTGGAGAAAATTCCATTTTGCTTTGCAGCATATATAGTGGAGTTAAGTCCTATGAGGAAATAAATAAAAGTTTATTACTTGAATGCCAGCATAATATGAGAGTTACAAGAGCAGATAAATGTTATGTTGCATTTCTTATAAACGATAAAAGATTTATTTTTAAAGAGATACTTAGAGATGAGAAATTAATAAGTAAGATAATAGAGCAAGAGAAAAAGTTTTACGATAACATCGTAAAAGAAATTTCACTGGCGTAATATAAACCGAAGGGACAGGTACTCTGTCCTTTCTGATATATATTTTACGTCTAAGTTCATTAATATTTTGAGTAGTTATAAAAATTCCATATAAATGAGGAGATGATAAAAATGGAACTTGGAGAACAATTGGAGTATGAGGATTTAGGAGAGCAAATATCAACCTAAAAAGGGAAAACACAGCTAATGAAAATTTTAAAGAATACATTGAAATATGCAATGAACTAGATTTGATTCCTTCATGGATAAGCTTTAAAAAATACAATGAATTTAAATCAAATAATAACTCTTAACTAAATAAATGGGGTGGGTTTATGAGAGGTATAGATTGGATTAAGATAACTACTAATATGTTTGAAGATGAGAAAATGAGATTATTTGATGCTATGGAAGAGAGAGACACTATACATTATATGTGGATCAGGCTACTATTACAGGCAGGAAAAGTAAACGATAATGGGTTGATTTATCTAAAAGAAGATGTACATTATACAAAAGAAATGCTTTCTGTATTATTTAATAGACCAATGCCCCTTGTAGAGAAAGTTTTAGGTATACTAGAAGCCTTCAAGATGATTAAAATATATGAAAATGGAATAATTAAAATATGTAACTGGGAAAAACATCAAAATATTGAAGGAATGAAAAGAGTGAGAGAATCTAACAAAGAAAGAGTTAAAAAGTATAGAGCAAAGAAGAAAATAGAAAATAAAGTTAGCCATGAGAATAATGATTGTGAAGCTAAAGATGAGACAAGTAATAATGAAGGAAAAGCGAGCAATTTAAATGTGTCACAAGTTTGTAACGATAATGTAACGCATAAGAAAGAGAAGAGAGAAGAAGAAAATAAGAATCAGAAAAAGAACTTAGAAGAAGAGAGTGTCTTCTCTATGTCGAGTGGAAAATTAGAAATTAACGGGCTTGAATTAATAAAATCTCTTAAGGATACTAAAGTGAATATAAAAGGTTTAACTTTAGAGTGGATACTTGACGCTTTATCAATTCATGAAGAAAAATATATAAAAATGGCAATGAATATAGCAATTAAAAGGAATAAGAGGGATACTAATTATATTTCAGGAATCCTCAAAAACTGGCTTGAAGAAGGCTATCCCAAGACTTATGAGGAAATGGAATTTGGAATCTCAAAAGAAAAGTCAAAGCTTAGGTTTAATAATTTTGAACCAAGACAATATGATTATGAAGAATTAGAAAAGCAGTTATTAGGGTGGAAGACTTAAATAGGCATGTTGAAAGGTAATAATAAGGCATTATCTTCTTTCATATGCCGAAGAAAAGCATTTTAGTACAGGAAAGTGTGGCGTTAGAGAAGCTTTAGAGTCTGTTTTTGGAAGTATTACAGTCACTCATTCTGTACTCCTTGGAGGTGAGATGATTAATGAAAAATATAAAAAAAGAGTTTATAGATTATAACAAGACTTCAAGATTTTCTATGCCAAATTATATAGTCATTCATGACACAGGAGACAGTGGAGCAACTGCACAAAATGAACATGATTATTTCGCTGGTGGAAATAGAAATGCGTCAGCTGATTTCTTTGTTGACAGGGAGGACATAATACAAATTATTGATACTGACAATTTTTATTCCTGGCATTGTGGTGATGGCGGCGGAAAGTATGGAATAACCAATGGAAATTCTTTAGGAGTTGAAATGTGCTTGGAAGCTGATGGGAAGCCTGCAGAAAACACAGTAAATAATACTTTAGATTTAGTGAGATATTTAAGAAATAAATATGATATTGATATTAATAATGTGGTAAGGCATTATGATGCGAGTAGAAAGGTCTGTCCAGGAAGCTTTAGTGATAACAATTGGGCAAGGTGGTGTGATTTTAAGGACAAGCTGTGTAGTTTTACAATAAGAGGAGAATGGCTTCTTAAAAATAACAAATGGTGGTATAAACATGAAGATGGTTCATATACAAAAGCTGGCTGGGAAAAAATAAACGGCAAATGGTATCTTTTTGATGAAGAAGGCTGGATGCTTTATGACTGGAAAATGAAAGAAGATAAGTGGTACTATTTAGGAAATTTACAGGATGGCTCCATGAAATATGGCTGGCAGTTTCAGGATAATAAGTGGTATTACCTTGGAGAAACTGAAGATGGAGCTATGAAAACAAGCTGGCAGGAAATAGAAGGCAAATGGTATTATTTTAGCTATGAAGGAGTTATGCAGACAGGATGGATTAAGGATAAGGACAAAGATTATTGTTTTTATTCAGATGGATCTATGCTCAGTGATTGCAGGCTTTATGGATATAGTTTTGATAGCAGTGGGGTGGCTGTTAAAGTAGAATGAACTTAAAAAATAAATAAAAGTCTTTAAAACCGCAGTATTCAAGAAATTGATGTGGCGGTTTTTTATTTTGCAATATGTAGAAATTATGTAGTAATTTACATAAATTATGTTCTTTGAAAATTAAATAATGTCAAGTATAGTATTTATAATAATATAGATGACTAATAATATTTTATTAAAATGAATGTCAATATGTGTTTAGTTTATATATCTAGTGTAATTAATCCTACATAATTGTGCAGGAATAGTCGGATAGATAAATATAATTTCTGATATTCTATTGATGAAAGGAGAGTTACTAAATGGATTCGTTAAAAAAAATGAATGAAGCATTAAATTATATTGAAGAAAACCTTGATGGCGAAGTTGATTTAAAAAAAGTAGCAAGGCTAGCATTTTGTTCAGAATATCATTTTCAAAGAATGTTTTCTTTTATTGCAGGCGTCTCGTTATCTGAATACATTCGTAGAAGACGTCTTACCTTAGCGGCTTTTGAACTGAATAATAGAAATGTAAGAATTATTGATTTAGCTGTTAAATATGGATACAAGTCAGCAGATTCGTTCACAAGAGCGTTTCAAAATTTACATGGGATAACACCATCAGAGGCTAGGTATAATGGAAAATCATTAAAAGCCTATCCGCGAATGACTTTTCGATTATCAATTGAAGGAGGAAATGAAATGAACTATAGAATTGAGGAAAAAGAAGCATTCTGTATAATTGGAATAAAAAAAAGGGTGCCTATAATTTTTAATGGAGTAAATCCAGAGATTGCTAAAATGTGGCAAAGCCTAACTGTTGAAAATATTAATAAATTGAAAGAGTTATCCAATACAGAACCAAAGGGATTAGTAAGTGCATCTTTAAACTTTTCAGAAGGACGAATGGAGGAAAAAGGAGAACTTGACCATTATATAGGCGTTGCAACAACAAAGGAGTGTCCCAATAATTTATCAAAACTTGAAGTCGTTGCCTCAACCTGGGCAGTATTTGAAGCTGTAGGACCATTTCCAGATACATTGCAAAACGTTTGGGGACGTATTTATTCTGAATGGTTTCCATCTTCAAACTATGAACAAAAACAAGGTCCAGAAATTTTATGGAATGAGAATAAAGATGTAACTTCATCAACTTTTAAAAGCGAAATATGGATACCGGTTATAAAAAAGCACTAATATAAGCAGATAAAAATAAAGAATAAATGGAAATATCACATTATTTCAGAAATGAGTTTTGTGGTATTTCTTTATGTGCAATACTAAAATGTTATGTAGGATGTAGATATGACGCAGTAAATTATAAAAATGTTCTTTGAAAATTGAATAATGGGATTTTTACAAAATATGTTATAATTAATTCCTGATAGTAATTTATTGTTCATCAACTTAAAAAGGCAGCAATGCCTTTTTATCTATATAATATGCCCATATCTTATCTAATACCAAAATTTGTTATGAAAATTGCTCATTTATAGAATTAAAATAAAAAATGTAAAGAATTAGGAGGAAAATGTGAAAAAATTATTAATTGTTGTACTAATACTTGGAACTATTAATTTTACAGGATGTGACCCAAAAAGTGCAGACGATAAGGCAGTAAAAGAAACATCTAGATCTACAACTACTACAGATACTAAAACAAACAATGATAAAACTAATGCAGCTAAAGCAACAACTAGAGATGGCAAACAATTAGGTTATGTAAAAAAGTTGTATGAAGAAAGTGGAAGTAAGTATATTTCAATACAATATGTACAATGGTTGTCAGGAGAAGAAGCTATTAAGGCTATGATGGAAGATGATAAATGTACAAGAGAAGAAGCACAGTCTAGATATACTGATGATCATTATATAAGAGATAAAAACAAAGAAGTAAAAAAAGTAAAAGTTTCAAATAATGCTACTTATAGTATAATTAAAACTGGTGCTGAAGCAACTAAATCAAACTTTGATGAAGTAAAGAAAGAGCTTGGAGAAACAACACAAGGAATTTTATGTGATGTAACTATAAAAAACAATGAAGTTACAGATTTGAAACAAAAATATCAACCATAATAAATTATAAAGTTAATTTGTTGGATAATATAGTAACAATCAAACTTCCAATTCTCGAGTTTGATTGTTACTGCTTTTTTAGATTTCAAAGAGTTATATAGTGATTTAAAAAGAAGTATACCTCCAAACTTATTAGAAGTAATGAAAAACGCTGGTTACTAAAAATTATGAGTGTAATAGTAAGACTAATGAACAATTTTCTTAAATCATGAATCAATAAAATTAAATAGCAAATTGTAAAATCGCATTATTCAGAGATTGAATTTGCGATTTTTTTACTTCGCAGTACTAAGAAAGTAAAGGGATTGTATATTGGACGTAGTAAAATAAAGATGGAAGTTAAATATCACCTCCAACTTTATCAAACTAATATTCATTTTATGAAGTTTATAGAAAAATCTTGAATTGTGAGTAAAACTAATCTATAAGAATTCCGGCTCCAGTATAAAAGTAGTTAGAATTTCGATCTAGTGTAAGTTTATTATTAGTTTCTATAGT
>JAEZKY010000163.1 GCA_023435985.1 Bacillota bacterium
GTACTAATGTTATTAATATGCTTATGAATAATTTCTTTTTATTTATTGCTTTATTTCTCATATTAATCACTCCTTATCAAGGAGTATAGCCATCTTTACATGTTTTATACAATTATTTTACATTTAACCAAATAAGACCTTATATTTCCACATATTTAAGATATCTATATAATTTAATTGTATTTAAGTGCATGCTTTAATGCATTTATTATTACCACATATATTATTTTAAAACATCTCCTATAATTTACAATGCAGTTTATAGCTAATACTACAAGTATTAGCTCAAGATAATAAAATATAACAATTGAAACAGAACTAAAATCAAATGATTTCATATAAAAAAACATTGAAGTTAAATAAGTTAATCCAAAAATAGCAACACATAGAATTATAAGACCTTTTATCATTCCTTTAAAATCTTCACTACTCGGTGCAATTCCACTTATTAATATTAAGAATAATATTATAGTTATAACGCCTTCCCTGGTAAGCATTATTCTCGGATCTAATATCTTATGTAATTCTGAAACGTCACCCTTTAAAACAAATTTACTTTCTATAAATATAAACAGTGGCACATTTATAATTACTGGTGCTATAGCTATCAAAAATTCCTTAATGCTTATTAAAAATGGGAAGCTGCTTTCAACTCTTGACCTCACAAAACCCGGCTTGTTTTCCTTAGGCAAAAGTTGTACCTGTTCTATTTTTGCAAGGCATAATATAGCAACAAATAAATGCGCTAATTCGTGAGCTGGTGTACTTAATGCATATAAGAACTTGGCCAATTTGGTACTGATGGTTCCAATAAAGCCTTGAAATACTGATTGAATAAATCGTAGCAAAAAATAATATGAGAAATATAATAATAAAAATGACCCTACTGATCTCATTGCAACTTCCACTCTACTCACCTCCAATTTTATCTTACTCTGTTTATGAAGCCACATCTTTTACACAATTCTTCTACTGCTTTTCTTCTAGAAAATCCTTCATATATATCCTTAGCTCTCTTTGAATTTAAAATTTCTTCTAATGTATTTTCAAAAATATTACCCAAAGTTATACTTCCTTCACCATCTAAGCAACATGGTACGACAGTTCCATCTACTAGTATTCCAATGTGGTCTCTAAGTCCATAGCAAAAAAACCTTTCGCCTAATTCTTCAATTTTAAGCGATGGCCAGTTGAATTTTTCTCCCATACTAAGATATAAATTTTTTCTTAATTTAAAACTATTTTTTTCCTTCAATCTAATTCTCAAATCTTCCTTAAGTTCAAATTCATCTTCAAGTAACTTGAAAATATCTACATTCATATTGTTACTTGCTTTATATTTTGTATCTAAATTCCATAACCTTAGAGAACAAATCACATCAGTTTTTTCTGTAGCTTCTTTTACGAAATCAAGTATATTCTCTATATATTTATTAAAATTCATGTTATCTTCATTAGCTTCAAAGCTATGTAAGGAAATATTGACCTGTCTGAGTGCTGATGCATTTAACAATATGTCTTTTACATCCTTTATTAATGTGCCATTAGTAGTTATATTTACCTTTACCTCGTTTTCTTTACTTATATCTAAAAATTGTTCTAACTTCTTATTTAAAAATGGCTCTCCCATCAAATGAAAATAAACATAATCTGTATAGGGCCGTATGCTTTTTATAATATACTCAAAATTATCTTCACTCATAAACTTTAATTTTCTAGATGTCTTTGGACAAAAGTTACATCTTAAATTGCATACATTAGTTATTTCTATATAAATTTTCTTAAACTTACTCATTAAATATATACTCCGTCTTATTAGAATTATTTAGGATTATTTCTTTTATCTTTTCCTCATTCAAAGTAAGATAACGGTCTTTCTTTGATGCAAATGAAATATAAAATTTGATAGACTTCAAAAGCGGAACTGTCTTTATTGTTTTTATATTGTTGACTGCCATATCAATCATTATTCCAATGCCGACTCCAGAAGCAATAAGAGATTTTGCTGTTTGTATTTCTTCTGTATAATAAAAGTTCTTCATAGATATATTATTTTCAGTGCAAAGTTTTTCAAGCACTTCATTATGTATATATGAATTCCCGAGAACTATGAATTGCTCATTTAAAAGCTCTTTAAAATCTATTTTTGTTTTTTTAGCAAGTACATGATTTTTACTCATACAAACTTTAAATTCATCTACTTTTAGAATCTTAGCTTCTAAATTTTCTTCCTTCAATGGATATAATGAACCTATAAGAGACATGTCCACTTCATTAGTTAATAGTAATTCTTTCATTGCTACAGAACCTTTTTCAACAAGTTCAATATTCCTTGCATAACCTTGTTTAGCCAATTCCTCCATGATTATCGGGAAAAAATATGCTCCTATCATAGGTGGCACTCCTAATTTTATATTTCCACCACTTATCTTAGATATTTCTAATTTTATCTCTTTAATTTCCTCAATAATATTTTGAGTATGTCTTTTTAATATCATTCCAGCTTCTGTTAATTCAATCTGCTTTTCGGAATGATTTCTTATAACAAGCTTTGTATTTAATTCTTTTTCAATCCTCTTTAGTGCCATCGTTATTGAAGGCTGTGAAACATAAAGCTTTTCTGCTGTTTTTGTAAAACTCTTAAGCTTGCATAAATAGTAAAAATACTCCATATCTTTAAGATTCATAACTGAACGACTCCTTTGAAATAAGAATACACTATATTTTTAAAGGAAGCAAATCCTTATAAATCATATGCTAATAATTATTATAGTCTGTATTTTTGTTTCACATACATTAGTTTTAGTGACAAATAAAAAGTAACAAGTGGCAAATTAAAGGAAGAAAAGCCTCCAGCTTTCAAAAGAATATCTTTTTAGAAATTCCTCTTAGTATTCTCCCCTTAACTTGTTTACTTGTCACTCATAGCTTATCACTTGCTATTTGTTACTACTAACCAGCCTAATTTTATCTTAAATTTTACACACTTTTGTTTGTAGGTCTTTAGTTTTCACTATAATCAATATAGTTTGGTTCCCATATCTCTCTCTCAACCATTTCCATGGCATTTTCTTCTGTAACAGCTGCTCTATTTACACCATCTTTTATCGCCTGCTTTACAACTGCTGTTGCTACAAGTTTTGATGCTTCCCTAAGTTTTGCTACTGGTGGAAGCATTGCAGCTCCAAGCTTAGATAGATCCTGAAGTGATGCAATTCCATGAGCAGCAGCTGATAACATATTATCTGTAACTGTTTTGGTCTTTGCAACAATTATTCCAAAACCTAACCCTGGGTAAAGCAATGCATTATTTGCTTGACCTATTTTATAGGTAATTCCTTTATATTCAACTGGATCAGATGGACTTCCTGTTACAACTAGTGCTCTACCATCACTCCATTTTATTATATCCTCTGCCTTTGCTTCACAAAGTTTTGTTGGATTTGATATCGGCATAATTGCAGGCCTATCATTTATCTTAGCCATATTCTTAACTACTGCTTCTGTAAATGCTCCCGGCACTCCAGAAGTTCCTATAAGAACTGTAGGCTTTACTTCTTCTACAATTTGTGCTAAATCTGTTAATGGAGTTTTAAATTCGTCTTTTCCACGAGCGTATTTCTTTTGCCCTTCAGTAAGCCCTTCCATATCCTCTGTAACAAGTCCATATCTATCTACAATATAAAAATGCTTTTTAGCTTCTTCTTCACTAAGTCCATTTCTTACTTTTTCTAATAAAATCTGATCTGACACCCCAACACCAGCAGTACCACCACCAAATACTAAAACTCTATGTTCTTTTACTGGAATGTTTGTAACTTTAGCTACTGCATTTAATGCCGATACCATCATTACTCCTGTTCCTTGGATGTCATCATTAAATGTGCATATTTTATTTCTATATTTCTCAAGAATTCTACTTGCATTCCCTCGCCCAAAGTCCTCCCAATGAAGAAGTACTTCTGGGAATAATTCTATAGAAACTTTAACAAACTCCTCTATAAAATCATCATATTTTTCTCCAGTAATTCTTTTATGTTTATTTCCTAAGTATAATGGATCATTTAAAAGTTTTTCATTATTTGTTCCTGCATCTATTACAACGGGAAGCACATTCTTTGGATTAATTCCAGCTGCTACAGTGTAAACAGCAAGCTTTCCAATAGAAATATCTACACCCTGCACTCCCCAGTCACCTATTCCTAGTACCCCTTCTCCATCGGTTACAACTATAAGCTTGATTTCATCAAGATCCCCCAATGAAGCTTCTATTGATTTTCTTATATCCCCAATATTATTTACCGAAAGGAATACTGCATCCTTTGGAGTATCATATTTTCTTGAGTAATTTATAACTGCATCTCCTATTGTTGGCGTATAGATAACAGGAAGTAATTCTGTAACATGTTTACCTAAAACGTAGTAAAACAATGTACGATTTGTATCATATAAATTCATCAAGAAAAGATGCTTTTCAAGACTATCCTCAAATAATTTAATTCTTTCATAAATTATTTTTTCTTGTTCCTCAATAGTACTTACTGCATTAGGCAGCAAGCCTATAAGATCATATTTTTTTCTCTCTTCTTCAGTAAATGCTGTTCCTTTATTTAAAAATGGATTTCTTAATAATTCCTGTCCCTTTAAGTTTCTCATTTAGAACACTCCTTTTTTATTTAAATAGTTATATATTAAATTCAACTATATTATTATGTATCTATGATTTTATTATAAATCTATCTTCTTTCAATAAGAAATATCGTTTACTTATAAGGTCATAAATATTATTTATAGTTAACTTATCCCAATAAAATTAAAGTAATAATTATATAAATAATTTTTGACAAAATATAAAAAGATATGTGAACCTGTAACTACATTTTCTCATATCTCTTATAACAAATATAAAAAGCAAGTGTACTCGTGATACACTTGCTTCTCCTTAGCCACTGATTTTTACGTTGTCCGCCAACTGGGTACGACCCTATGTCGTACATTGCTTCTGGGATTTTTTACGTTGCCCATCACCAACTGTATACCTCTTGAGATATACTCTTCTGCCGGATTGAAGTGTCAGTACACTAAGATAAATTCAAATCTTTATCTTGATTTAATTATATATTATTTTGATTCTTACTTCAATATATTTTTTGAATTTTCTGACTTATTCGCATACTTTTTTTATACCAAATTTAATCTATTAATACTATAAATCCAAATATAGTTATTGAGTTTTCAATTTAAGTTATCATCTAAATATTTGCTATTATTAAGTACCATGTTCTTAGATTTATTCTTCCACAAGTTATCTTTTAATTTTTTAACACCAAATTGTTTACCATGTGCCGGAAATATTCTCAGTGCATTTTCTAAAATTATTTTTTCCCAACTTCTATAATATTCATTAAGATCACAAATATATACCACACAATACTTTGTACCTGCAAATTGAAGAAAATTCGCTGCTGCATCCCCTACTATGCAATCACCATCATCAAATAATACTGAAATTGAATCTATGCTATGACCAGGCGTTTCTATTATTTTGCCATCTAAACCAATCCCAATATCCTTAAGCTTAGTCTCTCCTTTAATAAGAATATCGTCTTCTCGTAATTTATACGGAGGAAATGTCAAATTCTCTTTATCTATAACTTTTCTTAATATTAATCCAATATATATTTTTTTCAATAGCATTAAAAATTTTATTCGTTTATTTATTAATCCACCTCCATGAGACTTATCATTTACACCTTTCATCAACAAATCCTTTGCTAAATAAGACATTACAATCTTAATATTTTTATTTTCATCTAATATCTTATTTAATAATCCTGAATGATCATCATGATGATGAGTTAATATAATATGACTAATATCAGATAGATTTACATTTGCATCTTTTAATCTATTACAAAATAAATCCCAATCTTCTTCATATCCAGTATCAATTAAAATATATTTATGCTTTGTTTTAATTAAAAAACAATTTGTTACGCTAAGCTTTAAAGTAATAATATCCATTTTGGTCCCTCCATTTTAGAGTATGTTTAGCTACTAAACACGCTTGTAAAAAAATTATAATTGTTTATCTAATAGATTTTCTAATTCAGTGAAAATATCTAAAACCTCTTGTATATTCCCTTCCGACAGCTTACTTAAATGTTTTGATATTTCACCATAAAACTCCTTATGATACTCTTTATGCCCATTGAATACAAGCCATCCTTTTTCTGTTAATTCTAATGCAACTTCATTTTCAGTCTCAGATATAGTGTTTTTACTTACCAAGTCTTTTTTTATTAATTTATCTATCATTTGGGAAACAGCACCTTTAGTTATTCCTAAATATGCAGCCAATTGAGTAACATTTATCTTATTATTCTTAGCTATAGCTTCAATTGTATGAACTTCTGATCTATATAACATCCCACTAATTCCATAATCCTTGGGCTTCTTTTCTGATTTGTTATACTTGTTCATAATTCTTTCAAATTTATGAATCAATTCCGTATTTAATTGTTCAGACATTTGTAATACCTCCACTGTTTAGTTACTAAACTCAAATATAATTTTGCACCTTTGGGTAAAATAAATCAAGCCCTATCTTGTACTTTATTCTTCGACGATTTCCTTTTGAATTTTTCTACTAACCGTTTTTTTTTAATAATCAATAGAATATTATTTTATAATTATATCATATTTTTACAATAACTTGTATTTAATCATTTCCATACTACTCCAATAAATTTTATTTATGCTATAATAAAACCAAAAAATATTTAATCTTACTTTGAAAGGATTCATTTATTATGCTTAACAATACTGCTAATAAAATATTAGTTAATGACTTTTTACTAAATGTAGATATGCTTGAATGCATACGAAGAGGTAGTGCTGAAATTCTATTTGCTGCAGACGGAAGTGTTTTATTAATGGACATACCATCTCAAATATATATGCTTTCCAGCCAAAGTCATAAAGTATCAGAACATCTTATTTCTAAACTCCCTGCTAACGCTGAAATCATTGTTTCGCACGATAGATTTTCTTATGAGCTATTAACTGAAAAATTTAAGTTTAATAACACTATGATTTGTTACAATACAGTTTATACAAATAATTCACCCATAGAACTAAAGAATTCTAAAGTCAATATTAAAATCCTAACACTAGAATATAAAGATATTATAATGAAGCATTATTCTAAAGCAGAAATCATTGGTGGCGGTTATATTGAGGATAGATTGAAATCAAAAGTTATGTTTGGTGCATTTATTAATAATGATAATCTGTGTGGTTTCATTGGAACTCACACAGAAGGTTCTATAGGAATGCTAGAAGTTCTTCCTAAGTATCGAGGAAAAGGAATTGGAGCAGCTTTACAAATAGCAGCTACTAATAATGCTCTAGCAAATAAAAGATATCCTTACGGGCAAGTTGTTGAAGATAATATTGCTTCGACTGCCTTGCAAAAGAAACTTGGCTTTGAATTATCAAAAGACAAAGTCTATTGGCTTATGCGATAATTAATTTATAATCACTTTAGTTCCCTTAGGAATATTATCATAAATCCATTTTGCATTTTCTTTAGATAACCTGATGCAGCCATCTGATAGCTTCATTCCAAGTCTCCCATCTCTAATGGATCCATCTAAATTATATATTATTGAGTGAAATAGATAATTCCCTTTAAATTGCGTAAAATACCAGCATTTATATCCCTTATTTACCCCAAAATAGAGACCTTTTATTCCAACCGTAAATGTTCCCTTTGGGGTTGGAGTTGAAGGTTTTCCTATTGTACATATATAGCTGTGAATTAGATTCCATTTATTTGTACTACCCTTATAAATATTTACTTTAAAGCTCCTGAGACTTACCAAAATCAAGTAGTTGGTTGTACTTGAAATATTATTTTTATTTACATAATTAGAAGAACTGGAATTTTGTTTAACATCATCTGCTCTGCTATTTTTCTTATCCTCTCTTTTACTTTTTAATATCTTAGATAAAATTTTCATACTCTTATTTCCAAATTATTATTATAAATTAATATATGCGTATTTTATAAATTTATTTTAAATTTTCAACTCTCCATCCAATTTCCTTATTAGCTAATCTATATCCTTCTTCAATCATTTCTTCTTTACTCATTGAATTTCCAAGCAGATTGTCGATAGTTAATTGATTTCTATTGCTGAAATATTTGTTTAGGAGACCTTCTTCTATATTTTCCTGTGACACAAGTGTATAATCATCTAAAATATGCTTAACACTAAATCCATATTTCCTTAAGAAACGTCCAACTAATATACTTCTATGACATCTTATTGGATCCTGCATAGCACCAAGAAGCACTATGTTATAACCTTTTTTGCATCCCATCTTTAATCTTTCAATTCCATATAAAAATTCCTGCTCTTTAGCTACCTTTTCAAAATCTGAATAACCTTCTTTATTATAAGATATTTTATTTTCCCTATTTGCTGCAAATTCCTTTGCCATATATATGTATATAAATCCTTCTCTTTTTAAAGTTTCAGATATGGTTTCCTTATTATATTGAACATTATATTTTGAATAAGGAATTCCTCTAATATCCACAACACAATTGATATTATAATATTTTAGCATATCAATAAGCTTTTCTACTGGATAATTAGAATGACCAATGGTATATATATCCATTTTGCTATCATCCCTTTCAAATGATTAAATTAATTTACTATTTTTCTGCAATAAAATCTAACAAATTAATAGTGTTTTATTGCATTAATGTAATTATTTTAATTAAAATGAAAAAAAATTCAACTCATATATAAATTGAATTCACGAAAAGTACTATTTTTATCCTAATTGAAGGCAAAAACACTGGTAAAAAATTACTTTAGCACATATACTTATGGTATAATATATATGTGTATAAGCTGCATTGATGGGAGCGGTGGTTGTACGTTCTCCAACCCTGGGTTGTTGATTACTGTCTGTTTCAATCCCTAGGAAGGTGGTATTGGATATGATTATTGGAATGTTGGCGTTTCTGCTATTTCTTGTGCTAGTAATGCTAATAAATAGATCTTTAAAGTGCAGTTCTAAAGAATGTGACTTTGAAATCTCACTTAATCTTAAAGGTTTTAAATTAATTTTTAAAACCACTAAAGAAGGCGCCCCATCTTCAAATAAGCGTCTTCCTTAGTTACAAAGTTTCTTTTTATAGAAATCGAAACCAATAGCCCAAAAACAAAAACGTACTAGAAGGTCTAATGTGTACTCATTAGACTTTCTATATTATTATATCATATATTTTTCTATTTGCTACACCTTATATTGTATATAGCTACCTTCAATAATATGAGAATTTAAATGATTTTTATAAAAAATATTTATTCATATTAAGAAGGATAATTAAATGTTAATGAAATCATTTAATAAAATTTCCAAATACTGTTACTATTAATAATGCAGCAATAATAACACACACGCAAAGAGCATATCCTTTTCCTATTAGCTGAGAAGTCTTTTTCCCATATAACGCATGCATAGGCAGCGATGAAACTTTTCCGTCTTTATCAAACATAATTGAAGTGTATCCATCTGTTGCTAAATATCCATCTTTAGCAGTTTTTACTGAAACATTATCCATTTTCATATTAACTCTTTCACAATATGTTTTTATTTTTTCTTTAATAACTTCTTCCATATAGCTCATCTCCAACTTTTCTAATTGAATATAGATTCTAATTCCCCATAAACGCTATGCTATCATCATGTCCTTCACAAATAACATCGATATTCTCCTCTCTATATTTTAATACAATTATTTACCACATTACATTAAAATATTTACAATTTATATATATATTATCCATTAGAATATTTTTTTCAATTAAACATACTCTAATATTAGTTCTTATATTTAACCTAAACCATGGAGGATTACTAATGAAAATATTAATAAAATTATTAATACTTATTATGATTCCACTTATAATAAGTTCATCAATAAATTTATCTAAAAAAAATGTATATGCTGCTCAGAATGAAAATAAGAAGCTTCCTATTAAAGTAGCTGTATTTTTTGACAATTCTAATGCCATGTATATTTCTCTCCTTAAGCAGAATTTAGAACAAATTCAAAAGGAAAATGAAGATAAAGTAAAGTTTACTTTCTTTAATGCAGGTGATAATCAAAGTGTACAAAATCAAAGTATTGAGGACGCCCTTGATGATAATTTTGATCTTTTCATTATAGGCATAATCACTCCAAATTTAAATGATGTAAAAAGTACTTTAAGCAAAGTCATGGCTAAAAATATCCCATTAATTTTAAATCCTGATCCGGCCAAAGAAATAATAGATTTTGTTAAACCTTATAAACGCTTTATAGTTATTGGTGCTAATTTTGAACAATCCGGTACCATGGAAGGCAAACTTCTTGTTGATGAATGGAATTCTCATAAAGAATCTATAGATAAAAATCATGATAATATATTGCAGTATATTATGCTAAGAGGTAGAATTGGAAGTCCATTGACATATTTAAGGACAAAGTATTCAATCTTAGCTCTTAATGATGCTGGAATAAAAACAGAAGAGCTTTCTTCACCTTACTGTGAATGGCTTGAAGATTGCGCTGAGAATTCTATCGAATCTCTCTTTCTTAAATATGGCAATAAGATCGAAGCCATAATTTCAAACAATGATGCTATGGCAGTCGGTGCTATTAAAGCTTTGCAAAAATATGGATATAACAAAGGCGATAAAAATGCACTTATTCAAGTTGTAGGAATAGACGGAATGCCCGCTGCTAAAGATTTTATTCAAAAAGGCTTTATGGCTGGTACTGTTGTAGTAGAACCTCATGATCTTGCTGTAGCTCTTTACTCTATAGGAATGAATTTAGCTCTTGGTAAGCCTCCTCTTGAAAATACACAATATAAATTTGACGATACAGGATTTACAGTCCATTTAACTTACAAGGAATATACAAAATAAAATAACTTCACATGATTATCCCTATTGGCAAGGACATAAAACATGTGAAGTTTTTTTATTCTTTAGGAATTTATAATAAATTTAAATCTGTGAATAATTATTACAAATAGCCATCTTACTATAGTTAAATGGTTCAAATTTTATAGTAACTTTTTTATTTCGCTAATGCTATTTACAGGTGATAAGCAAGATTTTCCTTTACATAAATAATAGGTAGATTTATCATTTATATATTTATAATCATTGATAAACGGTATTAATTTTTTTATTACTTCTTCATTTTCATCACTAATGCTAATAGTAGTTAAATTGAAGCTTGGTATTTCACTTAGTAGATTTTTAATTTGTTCCTCATCACTTTTATCTTTTATTAAACAAACTAGCTCTTTGCCTTCATCTAATGCAAATGAAGCTGCTATTAAGAAAAATGAATGATTTATTTCTTCATTAAATATAGATCCACAGATAAAATCAAATTGCTTTTCTGCCATTTCTTCTAAATATGTATCTCCTGTTATTCTTGCAAGTTTTATTAAATTATACGCTGCAACAGAATTTCCAGCCGGTACTGCTCCATCAAAAAGCTCTTTAGGCCTAGCTATTAATCTTTCACTATCTTCGCCATATAGAAAAAATCCATATTTTTTATCATCCCAAAATAACTCAATCATATTTTTATTTAAATCAATAGCTTTCTTTAAAAATGTAACATCAAAGCTGCTCTCATAAAGTTCAATGAGGCCAAAACACAAAAAAGCATAATCATCTAAATAGGCTTTATGACGTGATTCTTCATCTCTATATCTTGCAAATAATCTGCCTTCTTTATCAATTAAATTATCAAAAATGAAATTTACAGTCTTTTTAGCATATTCTAAATATCTTATATCTTCAAGAACTTTATACGCTTTTCCAAGTGCTGCTATCATTAGGCCATTCCAAGAAGTTAAAATTTTGTCATCCTTATGTAATTTCAACCTCTGACTCCTATATTCAAGAACTTGTTCGCTTAAATTGTTTATTTTATTATCGTTTTTATGATAGTTCTTATTCTTTATGAGATTGGGAATACTTTTTCCTTCAAAATTTCCTTTAGGTGTTATATTAAAATATTTATTAAAGAACATTCCATCTTTTTCATCTAAAGCTCGTATAATTTCTGGTGGATTAAATACATAATACTTTCCTTCTTCCCCTTCACTATCCGCATCTTCTGCACAATAAAATCCACCATTATCACTTCTAAGTTCTCTAAATACATATTCTAATGTTTTTATTGCTGTATCTTTGTATAAATCATTTTTAGTAACTTCATATCCTTCAAGATATGCTATAATCAATAATGCATTATCATAAAGCATTTTTTCAAAATGTGGAACCAGCCACTTACTATCAGTAGAATATCTAGAAAATCCAAAACCTATATGATCAAATATTCCGCCTCTGTACATACAATCAAGCGTCTTCTCAGCCATTTCTAATGCTTTTGTATCTTTATATTTTTCATAATATCTAAGCAAAAACATTATTTTATGTGGCGTTGGAAATTTAGGTGCACTTCCAAATCCACCATAGTTATTGTCAAAAGCATGTAAAAGTTGATTATATCCATTTTCTAAATTTTTAGAAGTTAATTTTTTTGAACTAGTTTCACCTTCAAAGTATTTAGTTAATTCAGATAAAATCCCTTCGCTAGATGATACAATCTTATTCTTATTTTCCTTCCATTGCTTTATTACGGAATTTAAAACATCAATAAGCCCTGGCATATTATATTTAGAGTTTTTAGGAAAATAAGTTCCTGCATAAAATGGTTTTTGATCTGGAGTCATTATTATAGTAAGAGGCCAGCCACCCTGACCAGTAAGAGCTTGGCAAACAGTCATATAAACGCTGTCCACATCTGGTCTTTCTTCTCTATCTACTTTAATTGCTATAAAATTTTCATTCATAAGTTTTGCAACTTCTTCATCTTCAAAAGATTCATGAGCCATAACATGGCACCAATGACATGTAGAAAAGTGTATCATGAATATCCAATAGATAGAAAGACAGGTTTATCCTGTTCTTTTGCTTTAGCAAAAGCTTCTTCACCCCAAGGATACCAGTTAATTGGATTTCTGGCATGTTGTAATAGATATGGTGATTTCTCATTAATCAATCTATTGGATTTCGTAGTAATACACATAAGACCACCTCCTTCTTAATTTATATAATTTTCATATATAGTTTAGCTTAAAGCGGTAATATTATTCATACTATAAAAATTCAATATCTATATCTATATTATCCTCTTCTCTAGTCCATGTAATATTCTTGATAACTGTCTTAAGAATTTTGTTCACTTCTGATTCATTTGAATTATTATATAACGCATTCAATGCATCTTTTGCATTTATAATATTTTGTTTCTTATTAATATTGTTTAAATTAGCTAGTTGTGATTGCAGTAATTTAATTTCTTCTAATAATTCACTTTTATCATTTTCTATTTTTTGAATTATATTTTTTCCTTCCTTAGTATCGTAAATTTCCTCAAGTATCATTTCTTTAACTTTATCTATTTTTTTATCAAATTTACTATACTTAGACTTTAATATATCTAATTCCGATTCAATAGCTAATTTACTACTAATTTCTTCTTCTCCTTTATCTAATTCCTCTTGTAACTTAAATATATGTTGATTTAAAGCTGATTTAATATTATCTATTATTATTTCCATTGTGCTACCTTTATTATTACACACTTCACCTAAAGGACTCTTATACCAACATTTTTTTAAGGTGTATGTTCCACTTTTTGCCCTTCTATAAGTAGTCATAGTATGACCACACTTTCCACACTTAATTAATCCATTTAACATATAAATATGTGTTAAGGGCTTTCTATTTGCATTTAAAGTTCTTTTCTTTAAAAATAATAATATTTTCTGATGCTCTTCCAAAGTTTTAACTGACTCATGTAATCCAGTATACTCTTCCCCATTATAAACAATTTTACCTAATTGAGTTTTGTCTACAAGTATTCTTGCTATTGTATTATTATGCCATACATAGCCATAAGGTGATCTAATATTCATTTTATTTAATTGAAAAGCTATATAATTTGTTGAATATCCTTCTAATGCTTTTTGTATTATCAATCTATAAATCTTATATTGCTCCTTGTTGACCATTAATTTTTGATTTGCTCTGTCATATATATATGGAATTGGTGGTGTTCCATTAGTCCACTTTCCTAATTTAGCACCATTCTTTTTACCTTGCCTAAGTCTTTTCTTTATTAATCTAAATTCTTGTCTGGCTAGTAATTTTTCAAAATCACTCATTAATAAATCATTCTCAGAATTAAGATTATATATTTTGCTAGGGGTTACTATTTCTACATCATGTTCTTGTAATAATTCAAATATTTCAGCTTGATTACGTTCATTTCTACTAAGTCTATCTAGTGCAACTACCATCAATTTACTATACTTGTCTTCCTCAATTAAGTCTAATAATTTTTTGAATTCTTTTCTTTTAATGATACTATCTGATGTTCCTATTTCTTCATATATATCATATTTCCACTTATTTCTATTTGCTAATTCAATAAGTTGCTCTTTATGTTTTTCTAAATCCTCAATTTCTCCTCTTGATTTCCTTAAATAAATCGCTACATTTTCCACATTCATATCACTCCAATGCTATTTTTTTACTATATAAAGATTTTATACCATTTGCTAGATTTTT
Organism: Bacillota bacterium; assembly: GCA_023435985.1. Lineage (GTDB taxonomy): Bacteria > Bacillota > Clostridia > Clostridiales > Clostridiaceae > Clostridium. The sequence goes on from JAEZKY010000163.1 coordinate 14,734, forward strand.
CAAAGCCCCTTCTGATGGTCTATTATATGTTAATGTTATTGTTATTTCTTTTTTACCAATTTTCTTTCTAGTTACAATTTTATTTTTCTCCATTGTTTACCACCTCTATCCTATCTATTTTTATGTATAAAAAAAGCAATAAAGATTTCTCTCTATTGCTTTTTAAAATGAAAATATTTATTAATCTCCTATAATACTTCAACTCAAAAAAACTAACAAAGTTTGTACACTTTTACTAAATTCTTTTATTAATAAAATTATATTCTTTTTAGGTATTTTATATGCTCTTCCTATTTTAAAATGATTAATCTCTTTTTCTTTTAAAATTCTATATCCGGTTTTAATACTTATCACCCCAAGCATTTTGCACATCTATTTAATATTTACTACATCTGGATACTTCTTGAATAATAAGCAATACTCATTGTTTCTATTAATATTTCTCTTCATAATAACATTACACATCCCTTCATAAACTATTTAATTACATATTAAAATATTATTTGATAAATAACTCTTTAATATATAATAAAATACCTATCTCAATGGTCAATATTTAACTACTATCATTCATAATAGCTTCCCTTAGTCGCCCCCTAACAAGTTTGTATTCTTTCTCTAAAATCAGTTTTCAGGTAAGCAATTATTTTGACATGAAAATTCACATGATATAAAGAATCAAGTTTTTTCATAAAATCATCATTCCCAATTTTAGATTAATAAGCAAAGCGAATAGCCGCGGCACAGCTCACGGGAATTGCACCCCTGCATGGGTCTCATGCAGCCGTACCCATTATCTGCGACGGTTTTATCACGCTCGGACTATGGCTATACGGGAGTATCATTATTACAATAAGAAATCATGGCAGTAATCTTGCCAAAGATTACTTACAATACACTGATAATAATCGCTCACTTTATGGTCTTGGCGTATCAGTCTGTCGGCTATCTTCCTATTGGAACGTATTCGTTTGCCTTATTAAATTCTCAAAGAACAATAAAAGCTTTTAAATATAAAACAATAATTGTTTAGATTAGCTTTTATAAGCTATTAGGTGGATCATTTTGAAAATAGGGATACATACTTCACCGTAAATCTTTAAACTACAGTGATTTCAAAATTCAAAATCATATTGATTACAGCAGTTTGTATTCTACCCTTTAATTCACTGTCAACAATCATATAAACATTTCTATAATCATCATACATTTTGCGTAAACTTACTTTTGATATATAACCATCATATAAATTCAGAACTTTTCTAATTGCTTCCCGATCTCCATCCGCAGCAGCTACAATAATATCAAATGATAGATGTTCATTCTTCTTCATATTCTAATACCTCCTTGTACAATTTTTTTATATCCTTTAGTGCACTTATCCTATGTCGATAAATTGTACTGCGTACAAGGTTCATAAGATTTCCAATTTCTAAATCTGACATATCCATAAAGTATGACAGTAAAACAATATTTCTTTTCTTCTCTGGTAATATTTTTAGAACTTTGCTTAGCTGCTCATCTATTATTTGTGCTTCCATTCCAAGAACATTAAATGTTGTATTCTCACTAGGATATTTGTCTATATTGCAAAAATCCTCCAATTCTACTTCCAATATGTCAGAGAATGAAATTTCATTTCTCCAATGTTTAGACATATATCTATAATACTTACTTCTCTCATACTTGATGACTTTTTTTGTAAGGCAATCAAATTGTGCTTTAATTGCTTTTTCAAAAGAATCTATTTGCATAAATTCACCTCCCTTCTGTCATGAGCGAAATAGTTGAGATTTTTCATTTCTCCCCCTTCCGCAACATAACTTCCAAAAGAAGTTCCTTTTGTTGCACTCTATGAGAATTTTTCCTAATTTTTTATAATATAAAAAGCACATAATCAGATTTATCTATCTGTTTATGTGCTTTAACGTTTATTCTTCTTATATATTTTTAACTTCGCTTTGCAAACTCATTAATCTCATTGATATTTTAAAAAATACGGTAGTTTTTATTGCCAAAATATTCCGTATTTTTAGTTGAATTCGCGCAAAATAATTAAAGCTAACTCAACTTTTTCATTACAAGCCTATTTTAATATTTTATCTTTTCAAAATAGTGTATAGTTTAAATATCTTCAATGTAATATATGTAGTTATCCATGGTATCTTCAAGATTATTATTAATTCAAGTGATGTAGTCTTTATTAGCCCAATTACCAACTCTTCATCTTATTTCAGGCAACTTCTTTTACTTTATCTAATGAATTGCTAACTGCAAATCCAATATCTGCATAAGCTATCATCTCAATATCATTATTGCGGTCGCCTATGCAATAAATTTGCTTATATTGAAATTTCAAGTGATTTATTAACCTTTTTAACGCATCTCCTTTTGAAATATTTTCATTATTATTCATATAAGTCAGGACATCCTGTAAACGGGTGGATTGCTCTGCGCTTATAAGTGCCAAAAATATATAGAACGTTTTTTTCTCGCTGTTAAACTTGTATATATTCTTTACTTGTGTGGTTATTCTATATCTTAAATGCAATTGTGAAACTTAAGTATTATAGTAACTTATAGTTTTGAATTACTAGTAATAGTTTAGCGACAACACAAGATTTGTGATAAAAATAATTTTAAGAAATACTTACAGTTTTTTTAACGATATAATCAACCGCCTACCACCCGCTTAGCAGATGGCTTTCTGAACGCTAAAGCATAAAATCAAAAAACGCTCTTTCCCAAGGGCGTTATTGACATACAATTAAACTTAACTTATATTAAAAATAAGATATATAGCTTATAATTGAGCCATATATCTTACTAAATTATTATAATAGAAAGCTATTTACAGAAAAACTTTCACATACTCTAGCATATCATTATATAGAATCTAGACCTATTATTTAGTTCAATTCATCTTGTTAAATATGCTTTACTTCTATAAAATATGAAATGCATAATTTATCATTTTAATAGAGTCATATTTATTATCTGAGTAATCTTTTCTATATTATCTTCATCATTTATAAAGAAATGATTTCCTGAAATGTAATACATATTAAATTTATTTATTGTGTGTTTTTTCCAAGGTAAAATTTCTTCTTCTGCTATAATATCACTTTTCCCATTTAATACTGAAATACTACACTCAATTTTAGAATTCTTTTCTTTATATTTATATTTTGAAACCATTGTTAAATCATTTCTTATTATTCGCGCATAAAGATTAAATACTACATTATTTTTTGCTAACTCTTCTGATATTCCTCCTATCTCTATTAGCCTCTTTTTAAAGTCTTCTTTATCTAAATATATCATCTTATCTAAAACAGTAGCTACATCGGGAGCTCTACATCCAGAGAAAAATATATGTTTAGGTAATTTCATATTAGATTCTTTAATTTTATTATATAATTCATATGCTAATAAACTTCCCATACTATGTCCATAGATAGCATATTCCTCATTTTCTATTTTATCTGAAATTCTATTGAAAATATCATCTATTGCTTCTTCTATACTTTGATAAAAATCTTTACCAAATAATTTTCCTCTACCGTTCAATTCAATAGGATAAACTTTTATAGATTTATCAATAAAATTATCCCATTTAGAATAAATGTCTGCAGAACTTCCTGCATACGGTATACAAAATAAAATCATATTTACTCCTCACCACTTCTATCCATTTTATTTCATTTCTTTTTCCATTAAATAACTAGCTTCTAAAAAATCATAAGGAGAATCAATTTTTATAATTTTAAAACCACATTTATTTACATAAAAATTATGATTTCTTCTTGAAAATCCAGGAGTCTCAGTAGACCATTTTTTTGTATCAGGGTATTTATTTTCAATCAATTTCCACACTACTGTTCCTATACCTTTAGACTCATACTCAGGTTCAATGAAAATAGTACCCAAAAAGTTTTCTTTGTTTTCATTTATCCATAAAATACAAGCTCCTATAATTTTGTCATTATAATAAATTTTATATGATTCACTATCCTCTGCTAATCCCCATTTTCTTAAAAATTCACCATTATCATATCCTGGAGGGCCAAACTTTACATCTTTTCCTAAATGTATCTCAGCATCTTTATTAAATGCATCAGTCATGATTGGGATTAACACATCAATATCATTTTCTGTGAGTTTCACCAAATTTAAATTTTTATAGTCGTTCATAATATAGCATTCCTTTCAAAAATACAATTGTTTATTCTTTTTGTATGTACACCGCTAATATAATTTTTAAATTCGTCTATAGACTTCTTATTTTAATTAATAAGAATAGAATAATTTTGCCTAATAATAAACTAAAATTAATATATTAATTTTCTATAAACTTTAAAAAAAGTATACATATTTTCATAACAATATTATAACATAAATTTATAATATTAACATTACTGTTTTATTTTTCTATAAAATCTTATTAGCCAATCATGTCGTCACTCTAAAAATAGAGATAGAATATTTCTAAAAAGAGAGCTAATATTGAGTAAACATTCAATCTTTCTTATATAAAAGAAGGAATATATTTTTTAAGATTTTTTATATCAATACTATTATTCTAGGTTTATTTTTCATAAATACTCACTCACTTACAATTATAGATATTATTTTTATCAAGTGCATGTTAAATAATTTCTTTATTTTTCATCTACATTAAAAGAATTTTATTTATCTTTTCTGCAATTAATCTAATCTTCTCTATATTTTTTAAATAAAAATGGCTTCCTTCAAAAAAATATAAATGAAAATCTTTATCTGAATGCTCTCTCAATAATATAGCTTCTTCTTTACTAATATCATTTTTGTTACCATTTAATACTGAATCATTTTCAACTATTTGTTCAGGTACATCACCTAATTTTACTAATCTATTTTTAAATCCATAATTATTTAAATAAATAAGTTCATCAAAAACTCTTGGAAGATTAGGTGGCTTAAACCATGAAAGGAATATATGCTGTGGTAATGGCAGATAGGTTGATTTAATTTTGTAATATAATTTATACGCAATTAAACTCCCCATATTATGTACCCAAATTGCATAACTTTCATATTTTAATCTATTTGATATTGTATTAAATATTTGTTTTACTGCATCTTCAATACCGTTATAGAACTTTTTATTGAATAGTTGTCCTCTGCTATTTAATGGCACCTGATGAACTTTTATAGATTCATCGATAAAGTCTCTCCAACTATAGTATAGTGCCTCTGACACACCAGCATATGGTATACAAAATAGAATCATAGTTCTTCTTCCTCCTGATTATTCAATCGAAAGATTAACCATTAAATAGATCTATTACAATTTAAGTTGATAATATTTTTATAGTTCACTAAAATATAAATACTTTTTCACTGCGGTTTAATCAATAGTTAACATTACCATTGACTTTTTGAAAAATTGTGTAATATCTTATGTGGAATATATATCTAATAAACTTAAATATAAAAACAGAATTTTTTATCGGATATTTTTTCTTATTAATGCTATATTTTCACTTTTGAATTAGGAACTATTGAAAATATAAGACCAATTAAATTCATTAGCTTCATAAATCTCGCAGAGATTAGCTTTTATAGCCTTTTAATTTCAATTAGAGTAGTTTTTGTTTCAACTAACAGTTCTATAAACTTAAATATAGCGAAGGTCATAATCTCAGTAATTATATGAATCATCATTGCGTTTAATGATCGCCCTACAAAAGTTTTAAATTTTAGATTTTGTTTTATCCACTTAAAAAAAGTTCTATTTCCAACGTTTTTTATGTAGAAATGCGATTTCTTCACTAAAAAGATCATCAATATTAGTTATAAATGTACGCTCTTTACCTGTTTTATCTATAATTTTTATAAGGCAGTATTCTTGTTTTGTTTGATGAGTATATTTAGAACCAAGCTTTACTATTTTGTCAAGAATCATTCTAGTTCCTACATCTAAAAGGCGTTCATAACTATGACTTATTTTTAAATTCTTGATTTCGGTAACTACTGCATTATGCTTTAATCTAGTTACAAATATTTTTCGTCTTTAGTGTATTGATCAAATTTTTCATAATCTAAATAAGCCTTATCAAATGCATAGATACAATGTTTACTATCAATTAAGGAATACATAGTAGTTTTATCATGTTCAACAGCATTTGTAATAACAAATGATTCAAATCTTCTTTTACTCCGATTTGGTAGACCTAAACAGTGCCCATTGATAAAAACACTTCATAATTTCTCTTATTATTATGTTATGACAATATACTCAAGCTAACTCTTGCTACGGTTGCTTTTAATTTGCTAGACATACTTATACCAAAGCTTAAATTATCTTTTTGAAAGATATGGTGGTAAATCGTTGATTTTAGATAATCTTTAGTGAGAATTTTTGAAACTTTATTATCCGTACTTAACTTAAATGCTGTATGTTTCAAAGTATTCCAATTAATAAATTTTATAATTTTATCGAATAATTTGATATAATCAACCACGTAGTCAGTAATCTCCTTTAGTTCTATTTTTTGTAGTGATTATATTATAAATCAAAGATTACTGGCTATTTTTACGTTCAAATTTATGGATATACATGAAATAATATCTATGGTAAATTTGTCAATGGTAATTTTAATTAATGTTTAAGCAGTAGTGATATTTTTATTCATTAATAATTACATCAATATATTTAGGATAGTCTGATATATTTGATAAATTATGTTCTAATAAAATTTTACTACCAGTTCTATTGATTTCTTTAAAGTTGGAAAATTTATAAGAAATATACATAATTCTATTTACTTTAGTTTCATTAAATTCAGCTATTATTTTTTTATTTAAACTTTTTCCTAGTTTTAAAGCGAAATTTAGAAAAATGTTACCAACACCTCTAGACATTACTCTACATGACATAAGAAGCAATTTAATAATTAACTTATCTTTAGTTTCATTAATTAACATAATTCCTATTTTTCCATAATCACCATATACATCTCTCAATTCAGCTACATAGAATCTATAATTATCCGAATTAATAAATTCTTGTAATTCTTCATAAGAAAATGTATAACCTGTACTATTTAGTTGGTTAGTTCTTACTGTCAATTCTTCTACACGTTTTAAATCTTCTTCTTCAACATTTTTTATATGAAACTTTAAGTTAAGCGATTCTAAGAATGCTTCTTTAGGCCCAATAAAATTATCTTCGATTTTTTTCCTTCTGATATCATTTATATATAATTGCCTTCTATTCTTAGAATCCTTTGTTATGAACCTCGGTATAAATTCCTCTCTTTCTAAAATAGAATTAATATCTATAGAATTTATACAAAGAACATCAGTCAATTGAAATTTTACCTCATCTAGTTCAAAATCTTGATCATCTATAAAAGCAATTGTATCTAACCCTATATTAATTTCTGAAGCAATTTCCCTAATAGATTCAGATTTAAGATTCCAATTTATATGTTCATATATAAAAAAGTCAATTAATCCAAACTCTTTCAATTGATTTATGGCCAATTCTTCATCATTTTTGCTAGCAATTGATTGTAAAATACCTCTCCTATCAAGTTCTTTTATAATTGTAACTACATTGTTGTTAAGTTTTACGTTAATGTCCTCTAATAATGTACCTTTCCAAAGAGTATTATCTAAATCCCAAACTACACATTTGATCTTAGTTTTAATATCAGTTTTCACAATAAAATCCGCTCCTATTTATAACATGATTTGCTATTAATATTTCATGCATTTGTGTAGTACCTTCAATAATTTCGTTAACTTTAGAAGCTCTATACAAACGTTCAATTTTATAATCACTACATAAACCCTTTGCACCAAAGATTTGTACAGCATCATTTGCTACACGAGTAAGAGTTTTTGTAGCCATATATTTTGCAGACCATATCTGCATAACATATTCTGGATCTTGAGCATAGTAAAGTTCACCTGAATATTGGCAAAGAAGTCTCGAAGCTTGTATATTTACTATCATTTCTGTAAGCATCTTTTTTATAAGTTGATTTTCATTAATTTTTTTGCCAAATTGCTCCCTTTCAGAAGAATACTTTAAGCACTCGTCTAAGCACGCTTGTGCTAAACCAACACTTCCAAGTGCAACAGTGTAACGACCATAATTTAGACAATATGTCGCAATAAAATTAAAACCTATTCCTATTTGCCCCAGCATATTTTCTTTACTTACAAAACAATTACTGAATTTTAATTTTGCTAGCATAGAGCCGCGTAATCCAGCTATATTACTTATAGGATTAACTTCTAATCCTTCTGTTTCTCTATCAATTAAAAATGCTGTAATTTTGTCTTCAACTTTAGTAAATACTAGATATAAGCTTGCAATCTGTCCCATTGTTATCCAATTTTTTTCGCCATTAATTATATATCCTCCATCAGTTTTAACTGCTGTCGTTTTTATATTCTTTGCATCACTTCCAACATCAGGTTCACTTAGTGCAAATGCACATATTGTATCACCATTAGTTGTCTTAGGAAGCCATTTTTCTTTTTGGTCTTTTGTTCCAAATCTCTCAATAGCAGATTGAACCATGCCATGAACAGTTAATAAATTTCTAGTAGCTGAAGAGGTTCGGCCTACTTCCTCAACAAGTAATGCAATTTCCTTCATTGAAAGATTTAATCCGCCATACTGTGTACTAACAATAGCACCTATATACTTTTCTTCAGATAATTTATCAATAATATTTTTATTAAGAACTCCATTAATTTCATTATTTTCTGCATAAGGTTCAATAAATTTGTCAGCAAATTCTTTATACTTATTTCTTAACTTATCATTATTCATTTTTATCACTACCTTGTTTAATTTTATTTTCAATAAAATTAGCCATAGAATTAATAGACCCAAAATTTGACAAATCTATTTCATCATTTTCTACTTCAAAATTAAATTCTTTCTCTAAAAATAGAACTAACTGCATAGCAAATAGTGAATTTACGATACCTAATTCAAATATATTATCATTATCACCTAAATCACTTTCCTTAAAAAATCTCATTAAAAATTTTCTTATTTTTAATTTTATTTCCATAATTATTACTCCTAACTATATATATTTATAAAATCCTTCTCCTGATTTTCTTCCTAATAAACCCGCTATAACCATTTTTCTTAGTATAGTTGAACATTTAAATTTCATATCACCATAATTTTTATATAATATATCAAGAGAATTTACTACTGTATCTAATCCAATTAAGTCAGCAGTTTCTAAAGGTCCCATCTTATGGCCAAAACAATTCTTAAAAATGTCATCTATTTGTTCTATTGTTGCGGTTCCTTCTTGTAATATTAATGTTGCTTCATTCATAAGCAAATGTGAAATTCTATTAGATACAAAGCCTGGTGCATCATTAATTAATATTGCTTTTTTACCAAGTGAAGTTATAAATTGTTTAGTTTTATCTATAGTATCATCGCTTGTATAATAGCCTTTTATTACTTCAACAGTATCTATTGATGTTACTGGATTCATAAAATGCGTGCCTATTACTCTGTTAGGTTTAGTTGTAAAGCTACCTAATTCACTAATAGGGATGCATGAGGTATTACATAAAATTAGATTTTTACTAGATGTATATTTATCAATTTGCCTAAATATATTCTTTTTTACTTCCACGTTTTCTGTTGAACAATCAATAATAATATCACATTGTACAGATTCTTCATTTGTTAATGAGGTAGTAATCATTTTAAGTAGTTCATCTTTTGAATATTTTGGTTTACTTTTATTTAAAAATTCTCTAATTCCAATTTCTTTAATAATAGATTTTTTAGCTTTTTCTAACTTTAATTTATCTATATCTATTATTAATACTAAGTAATTATTTTCTAAGAGTACTTGTGCTAAACTAATGCCCATAACACCTGCACCTATAATACATACTTTTTTCATAATTTTTTCATCTCCATATCACTAAATAAATTATCATTAAATGAATCTACTACTTGTTTAAGTTTATCAGGATGTATAGTTCTAATATCTTTCAAATATATGTTTGTGTTATTAAGAACTTGTTCAATAATAAACTTATATAAATCCATGAAATTTTTAATAGTACTTTCCTTAAATAGTTTGTCACAGTATAAAAATGATCCTTTAATAATATGTTTATCTTCATAAACTTCGAGCATTAAATCTTGATTAGTATTATGAGATTGTAAATATATAGGTTCCATATTTATATCTTTAGAAAATTCCACTTCTTGAATTAACTTTTTATGCATGTTAAAACATATATCACTAAGAGGATCCTGTCCATTAGTTGATGTATATTTGAGATGTTTTAATAATTCTTCATAAGGGTAATCCTGATTTTCATATGCATCGATAACACTTTTTTTAACATCATTTAAAAATTCAATGTAGGTTTTATTACCAGATACATTATTTTTTATTGGTAAAACATTCACAAACATTCCTATTAGAATTTCACTCCCAGGAAATTTCCTACCGTATATAGGCATATTTATTACAAATTCTTCTTTTGAACAATATTTTGAAAGAGCAATGAATAGAATTGATAACAGGAACCAGTTCAGTGTAATATTTTCTTGTGTAATAATATTATTTACTTTTTTAGATATTGATAAATCACATTCAAAATACAATGTGCTAGCATGAAAACTTTTTTCTAAAGGTCTCTTATAATCTAGAGGAAATTCTATTTTGTCGATTTTTCCTTTAAAAATATCCATCCAATATTTTTGTTGATTATTAATATCACCAGATTCAAGATTGTTATTTTGCCATTCGGAATAATCTTTATATTGAATTTTCATTTCTGGAAGTTCTTCATTATTATAAATTTTTGATAATTCATTCATAATTATATCCATTGATATTTCATCAGAAATAATATGATTAATATCAAAAAGCATTATATTTAAGTCTTCTGATTTTTCAATTATTGTTACTCTAAACAATATATCATTACTTATATCATATACATCCTCAGAATTCTTTTTGATGATATCTTCCAAATCTATATTCCCTTCTAAGATGGATATTTTAAATTCTATTTTATCTTTGATTTTTTGATAGATAGTTCCATCTTGCATAATTATATTGGTTCTTAAAATTTCATGTCGTTCTATTAATTCATTAAATGTAGATTCTAATTTTTTAATATTTAGTTTACCTATAAATTTCATTAAGTAGGTTATATTCCAACTTGTACCTACATTTTTATTTTGATTAATTAGAAATAATCTTTTCTGTGCTGATGAGGCTTTATATTTTGAAATTTCATTTATTGTTTCATCTTTGTTTTCTGTTTTGGTACATACTTTTTTTGATTTTATAATTTTTATTAAATCTTCTAATATTGGGTTCTTTAACACTTCTACACTATCGATTTTTAATTCTAATTCTTCAGTAAGTTTATTAGCAATTTGAACTGCAATTATAGAATCACCTCCAAGCTCATAGTAGTTATCTTTAATTCTTAAATTCTTATAACCTAGGATATGAGAATATACACCTAAAATAACATTTTCAATATTACTTAAAGTATTACTAATTTTTTTCTTTTTAGAATGTTTTAGGGTATTATTAGATGATATATTAGCATCGGAATTAAATGCATTTCGCTTAGATATAAGTTGATCAGATATTTTAAAAGGTAACACATCTTTTAAATCAAAAACGTAACTATTTAAATTAAGTTTTCCAATTATTATTTTTTCAATAGATGTGTTTAAAATAGTATCTAATGAGCTTATTAAATCTGAAGGTGTTAATAATTTAAACAAGTGTTCATTTTCATTAAAGTTATCTATACTCACTGTTTCAACAGTATGTTTCCATGGTGCCAAACTTATAGAAAATGATTTTTCATGTTTTAAATTTCTTAAATCAACCAAAGAATCAATATAAGCATTAGCTGAACTATAGCTACCAATACCAATTCCACCAGTCATTGTAATTGGAGATGATAATACTATAAAGAAATCAAGTTTTATATTATTTAATAAATTATTAATTATCCATGTTCCATATATTTTTGATTCAAGTATTTTATCAAATATTTCTTTTGGCATATCACTAATTTTCTCTCCTTGCACACCTATACCAAATCCAGTGCAATTTATAGCTCCAGAAATATTACCAAAAGTGCTAACTATATTATTGATGGACTTCTGCATTAAATTATAGTCGCAGATATCTGCAGTAATATATGTTACAGAATTTGCACTTAATTTAAGCATTTTAAGATAGTTTATTTTATCTATTAAATTATTATTTATGTTTGCATTTATAATATTATCCCAATAGATTTCATTAGGAATTCTTGTTTTACCTATAATTACCAAATTTATCTTTTCTTTATAAGTTAAATATCTACTTATTTCTCTTCCAATACTTCCCAAACCGCCAAGAATTACAACTGTACTTCCTTCTTTCAATGAATAATTTTCACTAGTGTAATTTTTTATGTTAATATCTATTAATCTTTGTACATAACGCTTATCAGATCTATAAGCAACAAGATAGTCACATTTCTCTGATTCTATTTCAGTTATAACACTTTTAACACTAGTCTTATCATCAACATCTAAAGATCTACACTTAAATTTATATTTTTCTTGATTTAATACTTTTCCAAGCGAATAAATAGCTGCATTTTCTGGAATTATAACTTTTTCACTATTATCAACTTTTTGACCATATTCAGAAACAATAATTAATTCAAGGTTATTATTGACTCTATCAATAATTGCTTTGGATAAATAGTAAAAATAATAATAACTATTTTTAAATCTCTGAATAAAATCCAAATAATTTGTAGTTTCATAACTATTACCAAGATTATTAAGAAAAATAATTTTATTAAACTCATTTATATTTACAGAATCAAATAAATTAATGAATGTTTTTTCTGAAATTTCATCAGAATTATTTTTTATTTTTACTGTTGTTACATCATACATACCATTCTTCATTTCTTCAATAAATTGATTATTTTCATTGCTATCGCAATTTCTCAATATTAAACATTTATGATTAATATTTACACTATAATTTTCTGTTAAATTATCAGACTCTGCCCATTCATAATTAAAGTATTTATTATCATTAGTATTCTTAAAGTCTACCCAGCATCTTGTTTTATCAAATTCATAAACTGGAAGAGTAACTTTATTTAATGATTTATTAGCATAAAATTTATCAAAATTAATATCAGCACCTTTTATATATAGATTACATAAAGAACAAAGAGTCTCTATATCTTTATTTTTTACTTTTATCAAGTTATCTGCTTCTGCATTTAAGTTCTCCAAGTCATAATAATTAATATTATAATTTGAATAATATATATATTTAGACGATATATTGTTTAAATCATTTTCATGTATATAATTTATCTTATCATAATAATCTTGAATTCCCTTAATAATCAAAATAACTCTAAATTTGTGATGTGTTCTTCCTGTATTTGCTGTATAACATATATTATCTAATCCAAGCTTTTGAACATCAACATATCGATACTTACTTATTATCTTTCTTAAGGAACTTTCGCTATTTGCTGATATAGCAAGGATGCTAAATTTATTGCTATTCTTCACATCATATCTATTTTCATATTCTTCTAGGACTACATGACAGTTTGTACCACTCATTCCAAAAGAGCTAACACCTGCTAGTCTTTTACCATTAATTGTTTCCCAATATTTTAGACGGTTATTAACATATACTGGAGACTTATAAAAAGGAATATTCTTATTAGGTCTTTTAAAATGAATAGTTGGAGGAATCTTTTTATTATTTAATGAGACAATAACCTTTAAAAGCCCAAGTAATCCAGCCACTCCATCTAAATGCCCAATATTAGATTTAACTGAACCTATTCCACAAAATTGTTTTTTTTCTGTAAATCTTAAAAAAGCATTATTAATACCTTCTATCTCAATTGCATCTCCAAGTTTTGTTGCTGTTCCATGTGATTCAATATATGAAATTTCGCTTGGGTCTATATTTGCATTATGCCAAGCATCTACTAATACATTTTCTTGTGCAATTGGATTAGGTGCTGACAATGACATACATTTTCCATCTTGGTTAACTGAACTTCCCTTTATAATTGCATAGATGTTATCTTTATCTATAACTGCCTTTTTTAAAGGTTTAATTATTATTGAAATAGCTCCTTCTCCTCCACTGACACCATTTGCTTCATTATCAAATGTTTTTGTTCTATTATCTTTTGATTCTACTCCAATTAGTTCCTTCCTTATTGGAATAACATGGACCTGAACTCCTCCAACAATAGACATATCACATTCTTTATGCTTTATAGCTTGACATGCAGTATGCAATGCTACTAAAGATGAGGAGCAAGCTGTATTTATTAACATACTAGGACCATTGAGATCTAAAATATATGATATTCTACTTGCAATAACAGGAGCTAAATTACCTACGGTAGATAAAGATATTAATTCTGGTTCAGACTTAGAAATTACCTGCTTATACATATTTTCATTGCAATAGCCAACATAAACTCCTGTTTTTGTTCCTTTTAATTTATTGTTTCCATAACCAGAATCCTCTATTGCTCTCCATGTAGTTTCTAAGAAAATTCTTTGATTTGGATCCATAAGTGAGGCTTCCCTTGGTGTTAAATTAAAAAATTTATAATCAAATTTATCTATTTCTTCTAAAAAACCACCTTCTTCAATATTGCATTTGTAATCATGTATATATTCTTGAAAATCTAATATATCTTTTCTTCTAAGCTCACTAATACGGCTTATTAAATCATCTCCATTAGCAATGTGATTCCAAAATTCATTTAAATCTTTTGAGAATGGTAAGTTTATACCTATACCAATTATTGCAATATCACTATTTTTATCATGTTTATCTATTTCTTTAACATCAATGAAATCTAATAGCATTACATTTTCTCCTTTAATATATATTGCATATTTTAATTAATACATTATTGAATGTTAAGCTAAATTTTTTAATCATTTCTTCATCAACTTTGCTTAAGTTATACTCAATTGTAAATTTAAAATCAGATGTACTATTATCTAGTCTTAAAATGATATCACATAGATTTGATACTGATTGATTTATATATTCTTCATACATAACAACAATATCTTTTTCATAGTTTTCGAGTACAGATTCTAACTTATCTATACTAATAGAATATTTACTTTCTTTCACTAAATTAAATATTTCGCTAAAAGTATTACATGTATTAAAATCTATATCTACTACTTCTACTTTAGATTTCTTATCAATTAATAAGCTAAGTAAATTAGTATTATACAATTTTGCTATTACTGCTGCATATACGCTTTCAAAAAACTGATTAGAAGTAATTGATTCTGCAGCACAAATTTTATCAATTTTTTCTGGTGTTGCATCGCTAATAGTTAAGTTTAGATATTCTTTATTTTTATTGATAGAACCATTCCCGTGAATAAAATTCATATGAAATTCATTTGCATCATTTATTTTGCTATCAATGTAACTAGATATATTGTGAATAGTAGTATACTTAAATAAGTCTGGTACAGTTAAAACATCAGGGTATACTTTATCTATTTCTGAATAAGCTTCCATAATAAGCATAGAATTGCCACCTAAATTAAAGAAATTATCGTTTCTACCAATTTCATTTTTATTTAAAATCTTTGTCCAAATCTCAGATATATTATTTTCAATTTCTGTATTTGAACTATTTCTTAGGTTATTTTGAGTATTTAATTTTTTAAATTCATATAATTTTGTTATATCAGCTTTCCCATTTGCATTAGTTGGGAATTTATCTATTTTATACAAATCAGATGGTATCATATAAAAAGGTAACTTTTTAGATATTGTATCTAATATTTGATTGATGTTTAATTCATGCTCTGATGTTACATATGCATCTAAATATTTAAATCCAGAATCATTTGTTTCACATAATATTTCAATCTCATCTATTTGTGAATTTTCTAGTATAACCTTCTTTATTTCCTCAATTTCAACCCTATGACCATTTATTTTTATTTGATTATCTTCTCTACCAATATATTTCAAATTACCATCATCAAGTAATTGAACAATATCACCAGTTCTATATATAACATCATTTTTTATGAATGGATTATTTATAAACTTTTTCATTGTTAATTCGTTATTATTTATATAACCATTGCTTAATCCAATCCCAGATATGCAAAGTTCTCCTCGAATAGTTTCTGTAATTTCATCTACTCTTTTTGTTAAAATATAAATTATATTTTTAGACATTACTGTTCCTATTACATCAACTGTATCTTCTGTAATTCCAATATAACTTGTAGTAGCAACACTATTTTCGGTCGGTCCATATTCATTAATTAATAATGTATTTTTTGCTTTTATATTGCTCAATTTAATTAAGCTACTAGTTGCTTTTTCTCCTGCAAGTACTACTGTTTTTAATGATGTTAATGAACCTTCTTCACTATTATTTAAAATTTCTTTATACATTAAGGGTACTATACTCATACTAGTAATTTGTTTTTTATTAATTAAATTCGAAATATACTTAAAATCTCTCCACTTTTCAAATACTGGTAACACTAGTGTAGCACCATTTAATAATGCTGTATAAAAATTACTTAAGAATCCATCAAAAGATATAGATATTAGTTGAAGAATTTTATCTTCTTTAGTTATATTGTATTTATTACTTCTCCATTCTATATAATTACTTATACCAATATCTTCTACATTAATTCCTTTTGGTCTACCTGTTGTTCCTGATGTATATATGACACACAAAGTATCTTGATTGTTTAAATTATATAAATTACTATATATATCTGAATTAACGTTATTTAAATCTTCTGTATATATATTAGTTACATCCTTATAATTTTTAGCTAAGTTCTTTTCAACAATTATAAATTTTATATCACAATCAGTTAATATATAATTAATTCTTTCATCTGGATATATTGGATCTATAGGAACATATGTTAAACCAAGTTTTAATAAGGCAATTAAAGATATAACTAAATCCTCTGAATAATTCATTAATACACCAACTGTTGATGTTGTATTGTCAATTCTTTTCTGAATTTCAACAGCAAAATTATTACTTCTAGTACTTAGTTCGTTATAACTTAATGTATTATCTCCTATTTCTAAAGCTGTATTATTAGGTGTTAACTTAACTTGTTTTTCAAATAATTCTCTTAAACTTATATTACTCTCATTATAATAATCGTTAGGTAACTTTATTAATATTCCATTTTCTTTAGTCACTTCATTATGTATTTTATATTCTTCTAACATAATTAATCCCCTTTCTAATACCTTAATCTACAAAATATCGTTTAATAAAAGTTTTGATGAAGCTTTGTTTTCGTTTTTTATAATATTTGACATATTTATAAATTTGTCATATTGCTTATAAAACTTATAGCCACTTTTAAACTTAGCTTGAATTGCATCATAATCAAAATTTTTTTTCATATATGAATTGCAATAATGGCATTTAGTACACTCATTTTTACAGAAATCTCTATTTTTATAATATACATCGACAAATCCATCGAGCTTTCTATTATCTATATATGGCAAAAATGAATTGTTAGGCATAAACATGTCTAATAGTTTAAGTAGATTTCCATCAAATCTTTCTTGCATATATACTTCTAATGTTCTTAATGCATCTCCATTTTTAACCGCTTGTCTCCCTTGAATTTTGAAATAATGAATTCCTATTGAAGTATAGTATTTTAAGTCTTCTGGTCTTATCCAACACATTTTTAATATGTTTTCAGGTGATTCAAGCACCTTCATAATGCACCTATGTGAATAATAACCGCCCTTTGGATCTGAATCACCGCAATCATGAGATGTTTGATTATAATGGAATGTTCTATAAATACAATACTTATTACATATTGCATTAACTATTACTTCCACTTTATCACCAGATACATCCACAATAGATTGAAGTTTATTGAAGTCTTTATTTATAGCCTCTTTAACTACAATTCTATCTACTCCCATTTTTAAATAAGACATAGCCTTATTTGCATTATCAACTGAACATAATGTAGATGTTTTTATTTTAAAATCAATGTCATTTAATTTTATCAATTCTATTAGTGATGGCATTGCTACTGTTAAATCTCTAACTCCTGCATTATATAAATCTTTCAAGAAACTAACAATTTCTCGAGCTCCTTCATCAGAAAACTCTTGATTTGATAAACAAGTACTATTTAATGTATAGTTAAAGCCTATTCCTCTTTCCGCAGAATAATTAATAAAATCTGATAACTCTTTTAAATCAATCTGTGGAATTAAATTATATGCTCTACCTGAACCAATTTTATTACCTATTGTAATTTGTCCATAAGTCTCTATTACTTTTGAATCAGGATATTTTTCATTTAATTTTAAGTATTTATCAATTGTCTCCTTTTTAAAATCTGATGGCATTACAAAATATTTCATAACTATTTACTCCTCATATTAATTATTATTTACTATAAAAATATATCTTTTAGTGAAATTTCCTTTTTACTTTCTTTTACAAATTTTGAATACTTATCATATTCACTATAAAAAGATAATGCTTTCTGATTAATCTCTTCAACTTTAGCTATATCCATACTTTTTCTCATATAGGTATCACAATATTTACACTTTTCACAAATATCTTTACAAAAAGATGAATTTTCTACAAATGGTTTTATAAATCCATCTAATTTTTTATTATCAACGTAGGGATTGAATGAATTATATGGAGCAAAAATTGTGATTAAATTAAATAAATTACCTTCATATTCTTCTTGAAAATATGCTTCTACCATTTTGGGTAAATTGCCATAACAAACATTTTGTCTCCCTTGAATTTTATAATGTCGTATTCCAATTGCGTAGTAATACTTTAAATCCTCAGGTCTAATCCAATTAACTCTCATTAGATTTCTAACTTTTCCAGCTCTCTGCATAGAACATCTATTAAAATAATAATCTTTTACTGAATTGTTACTTCCTTCACAACTATGCGATTCATGATTGTAATGAAACATTTTATATGCACAATTCTTTAAACACATATTATTTATTATTATTTCAACACCATCTCCAAATACCTGTGCAATATTTTTTAACTTTTCAAAGTCTCTTGTTATATCCGGGTCTGGTACAACTCTCTTTGCTCCTAATTCTTTATAAAATAAAGCTTTTGATGGAGACATTACTTCACATATAGCAGAAGTTTTAATATTGAATTTTTTCCCATTGGCATTTATTAATTCCATAATAGCTGGTGTTGTAACTGTTAAATCTTCAATACCTATTTGTTCCAAATTATCAATGAGTTGTAATATTTCATTTCTACCTTTTTCCGTAAACTCATGATTACCTAAGCATGAAGCATTCAATGTGTAATTGAATTTTATTCCTCTTTCTAATGAATATTTAACGTAATCTTCTAATTGATTAATATCGGCCTTAGGTAACGTATCTATTACCCTACCTGAATTGATAAAATTCCCGATAGTAACTTGTCCATAAGTTTCTATAACCTTACAATCTGTGTATTTCTTATTTAATTCATATAACTTATTTATAGTTTCTTTTTTAAAATCAGATGGTACACTAAATAATTTCATAACATCATCTCCCAATTACATGTTTAATCATTTTTGACTAATAAATTTTCCAATATATTTACATACATTTCCATTATTTTTATTATTTGTTCTTTGTTAAATTGAGATAATATAAAATTGATATCAATCTCCATATGATCAAAAACTCTAACACTTATAACCAAAGGTAACCCAACTTGATAATTTCTTTTTATCAGATCTATATTTATATTTTTCTTATTATTTATTAACTCCGAATCAACCGGATAGTTTTGGATAACAAAAACTGAGTTATATAATGCAGAACCATATGGTAAGTTACTATATTGTAGGATTTCAGAAAATGATGTATGTTGAAATTGCTGAAGTTGAATGACCTCTTGATTAACAGTTTGTATTAAATCCTTTATTTTATATTTATCTCTAAAATTTATTCTTAAAGGTATAGTATTAATAAAAAGTCCTATCGTGCTCTCAATCCCCCTTATAGATGGTTCTCTACCAGATAAGGTTATTCCTAAAATAACATCATCATTATGATAATATTTATTTAGAAATATGCCCCATGCTGCATATAAGAAACTGGCAAATGTTACATTATGTTTAGCAACATATTCCTTAGTTCTTTTATATAATGAATCATCAACAATTTTTGTAATATATTCTTCTTCACTTCTTTCTGGCTTAATAGATGAATTATCCTGTACTTTAAAATCCTTTAAATAACGTTGCCAAAATAGCTTTTCCTCTTCCTTATCTATTGAATTCTGAAATTTCACAAACTCTTTAAATTTACATTTATTAATTGATAATTTAGTATCATCATTGTTGAGCAGTATGTCATATTGGTCAATAACTTCCTTAAGAAGTATAGCAGTGCTCCATCCATCCATTATTATGTGATGGTTTGTAATTATTAGTTCATATTCATTTTCATCAATTTTACAAATAACTATATTTATTAAATCATTTGTTAGATTGATTTTTTTTCTTGCCATAAGACTAAGCATTTTTAATTTACGTTCTTTATTCTCGCTACTTAAATTGAGTCTAACAAAGTCTAAAGTTTTCTTTTTTAATATTATTTGTACTGGTTTTCTTAACTTTTCCCATCTAAACACTGCTCTTAACATTTCATTTGAAGAAACTACATCTTTGAATGCTTTTTCTAAAATTTCAGTATTTAAATTTCCATATACTTTAAAAATATTTTGCTCATTGTATACATAGCTATCTTTATTAACTAAAAAGTTAAATAACATTGACATTTGCATTGATGTTAAACCAAATATATCTTCTATATTTTCTACATCTATCTTATTCATAAGCTATCTACTCCCAAACTTATATTTAGATATTACAATTAACAATTAATGGAATATCCATAATAGAATCTATTAACCTATTTTGCTCAGTATTTGAAATCCCCTTTACTGTTAGTATCTTTCTTAATAATTTTAGAACTTCATAAATACAACTTTTAGTTATAGGTAAATTCCCTTCATCTATATTTCTTTGAATTTGGTCTATTCTTTTATATGAATTTTTGAAAATAGAATACTCTTCAATGCTAAAATCAGAACTTTTTGTTGTGATTGCTAGCATCAGACATCTTTCTATTATTTTTGAATCTTGCAAATTAGAAAAGTTATCTTTAATTTCTCGAAAATCATCTTTATCCTCAAAAGAAAACGACTTTATGTGCGGTTTATTCATTCTAGTTAAATTTGTTAATACAGAATTACTTCCAAGTTCTATAACTGTATCAATACCTAAGTCCTCAATATAATCCATACTCTTTTGCCACTGTACAGGATGTACTAATTGATTAGTTAAATTACTTATTATATCATTTTTTTGATATCTGTAAGGTAAAGCAGTAAAATTGCTAATCACATCAAAATCCCCTCTATTAAATTGATATTTAATTAATTCAATTTTAAAATCTTTTATTATTGGATTTATCATCTTGCAATGCATTGGAGGACTTGTTATTAGAGGAGTAACTCTACCTCCCTTATCTATAATCCTTTTCTCTACATCTATTACATCTTGTTCTTCACCTGAAATTGCAAACTGTTTTATTGCATTAAAACATGATATTTCAACAGTTTTTGTACATATTTCTCGCAATGTACTTTCATTTATTCCTTGGATAATATCCATTATTCCTGCTGATATCGCTTTATTGCTCTTAATTAAATCACCTCTTTTTTCAACAATTTTTAATGCATCTTTAAAAGCAATAACTCCGCTGCACGTTAAAGCAGAAAACTCACCTAAGCTATGACCTAATCCAACAGTTATTTTTGCATCAATAAGTTTTTCAAAACATTTATAATTAGCAAAACTAACAGTTAAAATTGCAGGAAATAGAATGTTTATTTGTGATAGTTTATTAATGCTTCCTTCAAAACATATACTCCTTAAATCATATCCTAGAATATCATTAGCTTCCTCAAATACATCTTTTGCCTCTTGAAAGTTATCATATAGTGTTTTTCCCATTCCAATATGCTGAGATCCCTGTCCTGGAAAAACAAGTGCTAATCTTTTCATATATAATCACCTAAATTTAATTTATTTTTTGAGTATCCAATTATAGAATCTAATTCATCTTGACTTAGATTTACCATATCAAAATCCGATGATGTTAGTCTCTTCTCGCAAGATAGACAATGAGTAATTACTTTTTTGATATAGTCTATATAGTTATTAATGAATAATGTCATAAACTCTTCGCTATATTCTCCCGAATTATATTGAATCATAATTTGTAATGATTTATCTATTACAAGACAATTTATATCCATAAGTGAACTTAAAATATTTCTATTGCTTACATCATCTTCAAAGAATACTTTGCTAACTCTGAATATATCTTTTTCTACATTAATATTGTAATCTCCAAGATAGTTGAATCGCATATGTCTATTTACTTCTTTATCAATTAACATATTATATTGTTTTAATAATGAATAATTGAAACCATGATTAGGAATAGATCTTAAGTGATCTTTTACATATATAATCTCATCGTCTATATCTTTATTTTTAATATGAAAGAATACTGGATAAATATTAGTAAACCAACCTACAGTTCTAGACACATTATCATTTTCAGTTATTTCTTCACGTCCATGACCTTCTAATTCAATTATAAAATCATAAAAGCTAGACAATTTATTTAATGTAAGTACTAATGCTGTAATTAATAAATCATTAATTTTTGTATTGTATTTATAATTACAATTTAACAATAAATTTTTAGTTTCCTCCTTTGTTAAACTTGCTTTAATATATTTTCTAGTTAATAAAGCTGACTCAGCATTTTGGGGTGTTTTATCTTCTTTATTGATTACATCATTCCAAAAATTCACTTCTTCTTTATCTATTTTATAAACATACTCACTAAGAATATCTGTCCATTCTTTTAACGATGAAGTTTTTGATGGAAGTGTAGCTACTTGATTATTTCTAATTTGTTTTATAATGTTTTCCATATCTTGAAGTATAATTCTCCATGACATACCATCAATAATTAAGTGATGTGCTATTAATAATATCTTTGATTTATCTTCTCTAAGTTTAAATAAACAAACTCTAAATAGTAACTTATTAGTAATATCAAAAGCTTTCTTATTTTCCTTAGATATTCTCTCTATTTCTTCGCTTATATTATTCTCACTAATATTTGTCAGATTATATATCCTTACACTATTATTTCTTTCTAAATATTTATTATTGTAATATAACTCCTTCTTAATTGGATTATAATTAAGTCTTAATGTATCATGATGCTTTATTAGATTATCAACAATACATTCCAATTCTTCATCGCGTATTGTTCCATTAACATCTAACATAATAGATTGATTATAATAGTTAATATTATCTATATTAGATTCAAGAAATTTTTCTATAATGGGTGTAGCTTTTAAGTTCCCTCTGCAAACTCCATCTTTTGACATTTTCCTCAAATCTTTTAACATATGTTGTGACATATCAAAGATGACAGGATTACTTAAAATATCTTTTACTTTTAACTTATAGTTTATATTAGCTAATTTATTTGAAATCTGAATTGATTTAATTGAATCTCCTCCTAAATTGTAAAAATTATCTGTCAATTTAATATTTTTAACTCCTAAGACATCACTAAGAGTATCTATCAATAATTTTTCCTTTTCTCCAATTATCCCAATTCTATTACTGATTTGATCTGATAGTTCTATTTTCTCTAATATTTTTTTATCTACTTTACCATTTTTATTTAACGGAATTTCATCAAGTTTTATGAAAACTTTTGGAATCATATACTCTGGAAGCTTTTTAGCTAAACATGATTTAATAAACTCTATTGAAATGTTTTTATCATTTACCAAATATGCAGATAAAATTCCCTTTTTAAAGTTAGCTACATAAACATCTCTTACCCCATCTATTGATAATATATTTTCTTCTATCTCACCAAGTTCTATTCTATAACCATTTATCTTTACCTGAAAATCTTTTCGACCTTTATATGCAATTACTCCGTTTTTTAATCGTAAAGCTAAATCTCCACTTCTATACATCATTTCATCTTTCGAATATGGATTTACAAAGAAACTTTTTTCAGTTAATTCTTTATTATTTATATATCCGCGTCCTACCCCCGCTCCAGAAATAAATAATTCTCCAATTTGTCCTTGAGGAACTGGTGCTAAATCTTCATTTAGAATATAAATCTTACTATTCTCTATAGGAATTCCTATTGGAACAGATATGTCTTTATTATATTTATTATATTTATAAATCATACATCCAACAGTTGCTTCTGTAGGACCATATTCATTATATATTTCAATATTATTATTAAAATTTCTACTAATGTCTTCTGCTAATGTAACCTTTAAATCATCGCCACCAACAATAAATCTTTTAATACTTGGATTTTCTATTTTTCTATTTCTTATTAATTGTAAATGAGCTGGTGTAAGCTTCATTACTGTTACACAGTTTTCATCTAAAATTTTATAAATAGCATGCTTGTCTTCATCATTTAAATAAATTCTAATTTCATTACCACTTATTAATGGAGTAAATATTGAAGTAACTGTTAAATCAAATGATAATGATGTAAACAGTGGAAATACTTCTTTTTCCTCCTTGCAATATACCTTTTTTGCCCAAAATATATAATTAATTAAATTTTTATTTTGAATCATTACTCCCTTCGGCATACCTGAAGAACCCGATGTATAAATAATATATACTAAGTCATTTTCATTCCTATTTATTTCTATGTTATTAGCTGAAAAATCTGATATATTTAGATTGTTTAAATATATCACATTTCTATTAACTAATATTTTTTCATCAAGTTCGTAATTAGTTAATATTAAATCTATTTCGCATTCTTTCAACATAAAATATATTCTATCTTCTGGTGTGTCAAAACTTATTGGCAGATATGCCTTTCCAGTCTTTAAAATTGCTAAAATACTGACTATTGTTTCTATAGAATGTTCCATTATTAGTGCAATTATATTCTTATTTGTATTTTCTAATATATATCGCGAAAGCCTATTAGATCTTTCATTTAATTTTTTATATGATATTGTTATTTCTCCAATACTTACTGCTATATTATTTGGATTCGTATTTACCTGATCTTCAAATAAATCTAATATACTATTATATTGGGGATATTGAACAAATGTATTATTAAAACTATAAATTTCATTATATAAATCATATTCTGTTATTAAATTTATATCTTTACACTTCTTTTGATTCAAGATAACCTGATTACAAATATTTAAAAGACATTTATATATGGATTTAATACTTTCCTCATCAAATAATTTATCATTGTAATCAAAAGTTAATGTTATGTTACATTCGTCCCAATCCTTTATAACCATTTGTAAATCATATGCCTGACTTCCACTATACAACTGATGATTTTCTATTTGAATTCCATTAATATCAGCTGCAACCCTCATATTATAGTAATTAATACACACATTAAACAATTGATTATATCCCTTATTTATTATGTCTAAATCATTAACTAAAATGTCATATGGATATCTTTGATTTCTAAGAAATGCTTTATACTCTTTACTTATCCTTTTAATAAATTCCAAAGTACCCTCTTGAGCTAATATTTTTGTCCTAAAAGGCATATTACTTGTAAATAAACCAAATATATTTTTCTCTTTTCTATTTATTCTATTAAATACTGGAGTTCCTATTGTAAATTCATTTCTATTTTTTCTTTTATATTCATATAAATAGAATATGCCTATAAAAAATGTTGCTAACGATATTCTATTATCATGAACGTATTTAGCTATATTATTTGATAAAGCCTCATCAATTTGAAAACTTTTTGTATCTCCAGTAACATTATATGAATATTTATAATACTCTTTATTGTCTAAATGATTAAATTTATTTAACCAAAACTCTCTATTAATAATAAACTTATCAGAATTTAAATATTCATGTTCTATTTCTAAATAGTCAATATATGAATTTATCTTGTTCTCAGTTTGTGTTTTGTTATATATGTTACTATAATTTTCACATATCTGATTTGAAAATATTTCTACTGACCAACCATCACATATGATGTGGTGAAATTTTGCTAGATATCCTTTAAAATTATCATTAACTTTAAACATAGCAATGTAATAAAGTTTATTCTCATAAAGTTGAAATGGTTCCTTCTCCACTTCACTTATCCATTCATTAAATCTCTCCATACTATTATCATATTTACTAAAATCAAAAAAATCTATCTGATTTGTCTTATATTCAGAGACATATTGTTTTACTTGTCCATTAAATTCTTTTAATTCTAACCTACATCCTTCATTATTTTTTGTAAAAATATTTAATGCCTGTTCTAATATTTTAAAATCAAAGTCTCCTTTAATTTCTGTATATCCTGCAATGTTATACATAGACGTATTAGGATATATATTTTCAATATACCAGATTCGTTGTTGTTGATGGGATAAGTCAAAATATTTTTTATTAACACTATCACTACTTTTCATATTTCTTCTCCTAATTATCATTCTCGTTCTGTTAAGTTATATAAACATTGCTCTTCTCAACACTAGAAAATAGAATAAGTTTGACTAGAACCAATTATACCCCTAGAAAAGGCAAGAAGAACAATGAACAAAAAGTTTGGTAAGCCTATCAATTTCATTCAAAGAGCAAGTAATTTTAGAAAATGTCAAGCTATTTTTTCATAACAACCTCAGAGAATTATCATTCTAAATTAATGCATAAATGTCACTAATTGGATGTATTGATGATTCTCCCTCTAGTACTTTATTCTTATTCTTATTGATAATTTCTTTATATGGTTCTCCTGAATCCGGTGAAATGCAAGCTATATTCTTACCTGGGTATTTCTTAGATAATATTTTAGCTACATGTAAAACAGAACCTGTTGTTATACCAACTGAAATTCCTTCTTTCTTCTCCATATCTATACATTCCTTTATTGAATATAAATCATCAACTTTACTATAGTAATCTATTGTACAC
>JAEZKY010000194.1 GCA_023435985.1 Bacillota bacterium
TAATAGCCTCAAAAACTGAATTCACCTCTTTTTCTATTACGGATACAGCTTCTTGTACTTTTTCTTTCATTACATCATAATCATCTTCATATTTAAATTTTATTATATATGTAGGATTATATTCATCTAAATCTTCTTCGATTTCATAACCTTTTTCAATAAATGCAGCTGTATTAAATAAATCATATAATGCTGAGTATTCCCATTCCTCTACCTTTTTATTTGTATCAAAATACATGTGCACAACTTCATCTAACACATAAAATTTTTTCACGAATAAAGCTCCCTCATTTACTTCGAAACTTCCGAGCTCACTTTTTATAAATCCTGTTTCTTTATCTTTTTCCATTAACACTAAACTTGAAAAATCCATCTTTTCACCATCCTAATAGTTTTATAATAATTATTCCCATTCTTAATAAATAAAAAACACATATGATTTCACTAGACATTTATATCTAATTAGTAATTATAAACAAATGATATATCAAAAATAATCTTCACATATATTTTTAGTTGATTTATTTATATAAATTATATCAAAAAAGGTATTTTATAACCACACAAATAAAACATAGTAACTATCTTTTAAATATAAACTTAAAATTTACTTAGATAATTATACTTTTTTATTTTATTTTGTAATAATTTTACAATTTATTCTATTGTAAATGTATGGTAATATGTCTTTGTAACTAAACATCAGTTTTAAAAATATTTCAATATTAAGGAGATACCTAAGTATGATAAATGATTTACCACTTGAGAAAACGTCATTCATTTACAAAAGAAGTCGAAGGCTTGAGAGACATATAAAAACAAGAGCTAAACGTAGGAAAACATTATCCTTAGTAATTTCTTTGGGACTTATAATCACCTCTTCATCTTTTATTGCATATAAAACGTATATTCATAGCAATTCTAAAAATTTAGGATTTGCAGTTGAGCATAGTTTCACAACTGGTTTTTCATCAGAAAATAAGCTTCTCAGAGTTCAAAAGATGTCTCTAATTTACTACGATGATGAAATTGCTATTGTTGAAGCATCGGGGCTTGCTAAAGCTCCTCCTCATAAATCAACTTTTATTAAAGGCAGCTTTAAAAAAGATAGTGATAATAGCTGGTATTTAGAAAAATTTATGGCTTCTTACTAAGATTTAAAACAGCAAAAAAGAGAGGATATCCTCTCTTTCCATCATTTATTTTTTAATTTATCAATATAGATTTATTTTCTATTTTCTAAGAATGCAGTTAACTTATTAACTGTTGACATATCTTCTCTTTCTAAATCAGTAGGCTGCAGTTTTATTCCTAACTTCTCTTCTAATTGAAGTAATACTTCAATTATTGCTAATGAATCTAAAAGCCCTGCATCAAACAGATTCAGATCTAAATCTTCTGCAATCTCATCATTTCCTGTAACTTCAATAAATATTTCTAACACTTTTTCTTTCATAACACCATGCTCCTTTAAATTTATAGATATCCAATTTATAAATCAGATTTATCTATGGTATAACTATTCTTAATTATTAAACTTTTGCGTGTACCTGTACCAGAAATTATATAGGTTCAAGTTTAAAGTTGAATATCTATATATTTTCCAATAATTTTTTTCTATCAATTTTTCCATTCACATTAGTAGGAAATTGATCAATAATTTTTATATTTCTAGGAACCATATATGAGGGAATGAGTTTGCCTAATTCCTTCTTTATTGCTATTCCATTCTTTAATCCACTTAAACCATTATCTTCTTTAAGCTCAACAAAGGCTGTTAAATATGCTATTTTCTCTTCTTTATAAACTGGAACTACTGCTGCATTCTTAACATTACTAACCTTTACTAAATTATTTTCTATGTCTTCTATCTCAATTCTATATCCATTAAGTTTTATTTGAAAGTCTTTTCTGCCACAATAATATAAATTTCCATCAATATAATATCCTAAATCTCCAGTCTTATATGCTCTACAGCTTACTCCATTATAGTCATCATAGAAAAATGCTTTTTCTGTCATCTCTTCATTATTAAAATATCCTTTACTCACACTAGGACCAACAATAACAATCTCGCCTTTTTCTCCATCTTTTAATGCATTACCTTGTTCATCAACAATTTTTACAACTGCTGTCTTCATAGGATATCCAATAGGCAAACTACCTTCTTGTAATAATAATTCCTTATTCATATCATTAGCGCTTACTGCTACAGTTGCTTCTGTTGGACCATATCCATTAACTATCCTGGTACTCGGAAATCTATTTAATAGTTCTTCACATAAAGGTTTAGGTAGAACTTCCCCTACAAATATCATAGCCTTTAAATTCTTAAGCATACTTGAATTAAAACCATCTTCAATAACGCACATTCCTGCAAAAGATGGGGTTGACACCCAAATATTTATTCCTGATTCTCTCATGTCATTAAACATATTCTTTAAATTTGAAAGGGTTTCTTTTGAATACCCATGCAATGTTTTTCCGTAGCATAATCCGGGATAAATTGATGTCACTGATAAATCAAAGGAATATGCAGCTTGGTTCATAAATATTTCTGAACTTTCGTCCATATTTAAATACTCTGCTATCCACTCAACAAAATTATCTAAATTATTGCTGCTTATCTGCACTCCTTTTGGTTTTCCAGTACTTCCTGAAGTAAATAAAATATAAGCATTTTCATCTTCCTTTACCCAGTTGACTCTATCAACCTCAATGCCTTGATATTCTTGTTCAATTTGATTGATTTCTTTCTCTTTTAAAACACGCACACCATTAAATATATTTCCTTCACTGAAATCTATAAGTACTTTAGGATGAACTTCATTAATAATAGCTTCAACTCTTTCCTTAGGATAGCTTATGTCAATTGGTATGTATGCTCTTCCTGACTTTAATGCAGCTATCATAACTGCCATCATTAGATTTTCTTTATTACCATATATTATAATTGGTGTCCTATCCTTTCCCAAATCTTTTAATAAAAATGCCGCTATATGCTCAGAAATATCATCTAATTCTTTATACTTCATAACTTTTCCATCACACTTTAATGCAATTCTATCACTCTTAGAATACTTTTTTATTCCTTCTAAAATTTTCATCATTTTATCTCCCTTAAACTCATTTATATAAATATCATTTAATTAAAATAGTGATAATATTTTATTCTCATAATTTAAGTTACTGTGTCATATAAATTCTACCATAATTTTTTTGTAGTGCAAATTATAATATCAATTTCTATTGCAAATGATTTGCAATAGAGTGTATAATATAATAATGTTTTAAGGAGTTGATTATTTGATTACTATAAAAAATTTATCATTCTCATATATAAAAGGAACAGATTTACTAAAGGATGTTAATCTTGATATCCCAAAAGGAGTTTATTTATCCATCTTAGGAGAAAACGGAAGTTGTAAAAGCACATTAATAAAACTTATACTAGGGCTTTTAAAACCAGACTCAGGATCAATCACTTTAGATAGCAATGAAATTTCTTACGTTTCCCAAAGATTGGACAATTTCAATGCTGAATTTCCGATAACCGTTAAGGAAGTTCTATCTTGTCATGCAAAAACAGTTGGAATTAGAAATTTAAGCTGTGTTGATGATGCTCTAAAAAAAGTAAATATGACTGAATTTAGTAAGAACCTAATTGGCAACCTTTCAGGAGGTCAGCAGCAACGAATTTTCATTGCGCGAGCATTAATTGGAGATCCCGATTTAATTATCCTGGATGAGCCATCAACTGGAGTAGATGAGAAGAGCCAAAATGAAATTTATCCATTACTTCAAAATTTGAATAAGGATTTAAATAAAACTATTATTTCTGTTGAACACAATACAAAAGTTGCACTGAAATATTCAACACATATTCTAAGAATAGAGGATGGTATTTTGACTTTATACACAAACGAAAGTTTTAAGAAATACTTAGAATGTGAAGCTTCATTTTCTAAGATCATATAGTAGTAATTTGGAAAGGTAATATTTTATGTTTGAATTAGGTTTTATGCAAAATGCATTTATTGCAGGTTTTATTGTTTCTATACTTTGTCCGTTTATAGGACTTTTCATTGTACTTAGACGTTATTCAATGATTGGAGATACATTATCTCATTCTTCCTTTGCTGGTGTTGCAATAGGTCTTGTTATAGGTACTGATCCTCTTTTAACCGCATTTTTATTTACTAGTATTTGCGCTTTAGTTATAGAATTTTTAAGAACTTATTTTAAAAAGTACGGCGAGCTTGTAATGTCTATTGTTTTGACCTTGAGCTTAGGAATAGCAATTATTTTAATTAGTAGCGGAAAAGCTTCTGCTAAGGTTGATTCATTTTTATTTGGAAGTATTTTAACCGTTACACAATCTGATATATTCTTAATCGCACTCGTTGGTGGAATATGCCTTGTAGTTCTTTTGTTTCTTTATAATAAATTAATTTATGTAACTTTCGATGAAAATGCGGCAAAAACAGCTGGCATTAATGTTAAATTAATAAACTATATTTTCACTTTACTTGTTGGTGCCACTATTTCTCTTTCAATACGGGTAATGGGAATTCTAGTTGTATCT
>JAEZKY010000198.1 GCA_023435985.1 Bacillota bacterium
ATTTAAGGCTCTCATTGACAGCTTCACGATTTTTAAACTTTCTATTGAGCAAATCTACAACAACTGCATCTCTTTTGCTTAGTTTTAATATTTTAAAATAATTATTTTTCTGAAGTTCAACTGAAATTGTTTCACTCAAACGTTGAATCAACAATATATCATTTTCAGTAAATTCTTTAAATGCCGCAAGTACTACAATTTGTCCTAATAAGGTATTTCCGGCATATATATTTGACCATATTCTAGATAAAGGTAAATTTTCATTCTTTGAAATAATCTTTTTCAATAAGAAGTTTTTGTTGTCCTCTAATTTACCTTCAATACTTTGTTCATTAATAGATTTATTTTCATTATGTACATATTTTAAATATATAGGTATTTTGTAATTTACTAATTCATCTAAACAATCTCCCAAATGATTTTCAATTTTATCATACATTTGGTATCCCTTAGATATAATAATATTCCATACTGGTTCATCTAAGGCAATATTTTGAGTAAAAGAAAGTGTCTTAAAATTTATATCTCTAACAAAAATAGGATTGCCAATAATTTTATAACTAGTATTAATAATATTCTGAATACCATCATCTTGATAAAGAGCTTTTAACAATTTTGAAGAGGTTTCATCCAACTTTTGGTGTTCAGAAAAAATATCTAAAATATTATTAAAAACTGATAATATGCAATTGTCGGAAATATGTATAACATTGAGATTTATATTTGTTACAAACGAGTCTGGCAGATTATCAGTAGAAACAATTAATAAGTTGCCTTGAACTGAGTTGTAGTTATTTGGCAATAAGTTCGAAATTTCTCCTACATAAAGAGTAGTTGCATAGATGTTTTTAAAATTTTTTTCAAGGTGCTTAACAGAACTAACAAATTTTATGTCTTTATTATTAATATAGCTCTTTGGTTTATAATGCTTTAATCTTTCTATTATAGCATCAATATTTATTTCCATAACTAACCTCCATATTCCTTTCTACATATATATAAATATTTATAAGTACTATTTATACATATGTAGATTGAATTCAAAAAATATTATCTTTAAACTAATTATTATACAAATAATATTAATTTATAATATCACAAAGGGGAGTTGATTTAAATGTTAATTAAACACAGTGCCTCAAAAGTTATTAGAAAGGCCACAGCTGTAGGCTCAATGCTGACACTTGTAGCAGGAATGACTTCTTGTAGTAATGTAGCTAGTGAAAAAAATAAGGATGATGGATCAATTAAGGTGGACGAAACGAAATACTCAAATGGAGATAGAAAGCCAAATGTAGTTTATATTATTTTAGATGATATTGGCTTTTCAGATCTCGGATGTTATGGTTCGGAAATAAAAACACCTAATATAGATAAGCTTGCATCTGATGGTCTGCGTTACAATAATTTTAATACCTGTCCACTTTCTTCACCAACGAGAGCTTCTTTGTTAACAGGAAGAGAAAATAATTCTGTTGGAATGGGAAATGTAGCTGATGTGTCTCTTGGACCTGATAGACCTGATGTTCAGGCAAGCGTTACTCCAAAAGCAGGAACAGTTGCAGAAATACTTCAAAATAAAGGTTTTAACACGTATGCACTTGGTAAGTGGCATCTTGCACCAACAGATACTATAACACAAGCTGGACCTTTTGACTATTGGCCTTTATCTAAGGGTTTTGATAAATTTTATGGATATTTGGATGGTGATACAGACCAATTTAATCCATCACTTGTAAATGGAAATGAACTTATAGAAAAACCCAATGTAAAAGATTATAACTTAAATGATGATTTATTACAACATGCAAAAAGTTACATTGCCAGTCAAGTTTCAGTATACCCTGATCAACCGTTCTTTATGAATTATGCTTTTGGTACTGCACATGCCCCTCTTCAGGCACCACAAAAATATTTAGATATGTATAATGGAGTATATGACGCAGGCTGGGATAAGATTCGTGAAGAGCGGTTTGAACGGGAAAAGGAAATTGGAATTATTCCCCAAGATGCTAAACTAACAAAGGATTCAACTATAAAATCATGGGATAGTCTTTCAGTTGATGAACAGAAAATCTATGCAAAATTTATGCAGTCATATGCTGGATATATAACGCAAGCTGATGATGAAGTAGGTAAACTTGTAGATTACTTAAAGGAAATTGGACAATATGATAATACTATGTTTGTTCTAATAGGTGACAATGGAGCAACTAAAAAAGGTGGCTCTGATGGTAGTGATAGTCATATACGAGCTATAGCAGGTAAAGAAGAGACTTCTCAAGACCTTTCAAGTGAATATAATGATATTGGAACAGCAGATATGCATGCTGCATATCCTACAGGATGGGCAAATGTATCTAATACCCCATTCCAAAATTATAAATCAAGTGTATATCAAGGGGCTCTTCGTAATCCACTCATTATTACATGGCCTAATGGAATAAAGGATAAGGGAGGCATACGTAGTCAATATGTTCATGTAACAGATATAACGCCTACAGTTCTTGATGAGCTTAAAATTACACCTCCAAAAGTTCTTAAAGGAATTGAACAAATGCCTATGTATGGAACAAGTATAGCAAGTACTTTCGATTCTGCGGATGCACCAGAGGTTAGAACTAGAGCAATTACATATATACAATCGCATGGAGCAATTTATGATAAAGGATGGAAAGCTATATTCAATCATAAAGATGGAACATCATTTGATGATGATAAGTGGGAGTTATATCATGTGAGTGAAGATTATTCTGAATCTACAGATGTTGCATCTCAATATCCAGATAAACTTAAAGAACTTAAAGAAGCATTTATGTCAGAAGCTAAAAAAACAAATATTTTACCATTGAAGGAATCGGGAACTCCTTATATAAGAGAGGATGCTGCTGAAAATCGTGAGGTATTTAGATATTATCCAGGAGTATATCACATTTCAGAAAAAGCTTCACCTATTGTTAGTAAAAACAGCTTTACTATTACTGCACCTGTAACTAGAAATAGTTCTAATGATTCAGGAGTTATTGTAGCTATGGGCGATGAAATGGGAGGATATACCTTATATATTAAGGATAATAAATTAGTTTTCGAATATAATACCTTTGATCAAGTATCTAAGATTACATCAAACATTGATGTACCAACTGGAAAGTCTGAGTTAAAATTTGACTTTAAGAGAACTAGCATTAATGATGGAACAGGAACTTTATATATAAATGGTCAAGATGTTGGAGAAGGCGATGTAAAAACATCTACTGAATATTCAATTGATGGTTTAGATATAGGAAGAGATACTCTTAGTCCAGTTTCAAAGGATTATAAAGATCTTGGAGAGTTCCCATTTACAGGTACATTGGATTATGTACAGTTTAATATTACTAAGTTTAAAAAAGATTCTGAAAATTAGCTAATGGGACAACATGTATATTTGAGGTATATGTCTTTTTAAATTATATGTTAGATCAATGCAGAATTGAAAATTAAAAACTATGGATAAATTTTAAAAGAATAATTAAATTTAAAGTGAGATAATTCACGTTCAACAACTGCACGCTTTTTATTAGTAGAGATCCATTCAGATGAGTTACACTGAACACCAGGATAAAACTAGAAGTGTTGATTGGGATTAGGATAAACATATGTCATACGACCTGATTTTTTATTCTGAATCACCTAAGGAGGAAAATATAAATATCTAACTTTAAAAAGGTTAGATAAATCAATGCTTGCGGAATTCCGCAAGCGACTATAATATATATAGGAGTTGTTGATAGGAATGGATAAGGATTTGGTTGGAAAGGGATTTCATATTTTAGCTAAACCAATAGGAGCAAGTTGCAATTTAAATTGTAAATATTGTTTTTACACAGAAAAAAAGGCTCTTTTTAAAAATGAAGATAATTTCAAAATGTCAGATGAGATTTTAGAAGTGTTTATAAAAAAATATATATCTTCACAAGAAATTCCAGAAATACAGTTTGTATGGCAAGGTGGAGAACCAACACTAATGGGGATAGACTTCTTTAATAAGGTAATTACTTTACAAAAAAAATATGCAGGTAATAAAAAAATAATGAATTCACTTCAAACAAATGGAACACTCTTAAATAATGAATGGTGCAAATTTCTTAAAGAAAATAATTTTTTAGTTGGATTAAGTATAGATGGACCAGAAGAGTTGCATGATAATTATAGGGTTGATATAAATGAGAAGCCAACTTTAAATAAAGTAATTAATGGACTTACACTACTTAAAAAATATAAAATTCCATTTAACGTTCTAGTTTCTGTAACTAGAGAATCTTCAAGGGAACCTCTCAAGTTGTATCATTTCTTGAAGGAACAAGAGATAGAGTTTATACAATTCACGCCTATTGTTGAAAGGGCTCCTGATAAAGATATAATAGCAATTAAAGATGGATTAAAACATGCAACTCCAGAGTCAAATTATGATGAGAATCAAGAGGTTCTTGTCACTAATTTCAGCGTGAAATCTGGAGAATATGGAGAGTTTCTAATTAAGATATTTGATGAATGGGTTCAAAATGATGTTGGAAAGATATATATAATGAATTTTGAATGGGCACTTGAAGCATGGATGGGTCTGCCCTCGACTGTATGCATATTTTCAAAACAGTGTGGAAGAGCCTTGACAATCGAGCATAATGGTAATATTTATTCATGTGATCACTATGTATATAACGAGAATTATTTAGGAAATATCATAAATGATAATTTGAATGAAATACTTGAGAAAAGCAAGCAGAAAGCTTTTGGACAAAACAAAGAACTACTACTTCCTCATGTATGCAAAGATTGTGAAGTAAGATTTGCCTGCAATGGAGAGTGTCCTAGACATCGTTTTATGAGAACTTATGATAGTCAGGTAGGGCTTAGTTATCTCTGTAAAGATTATAAAAAATTTTTTAGACATATACATAGATATATGAAAGTAATGGTTCAGCTTATAACAAATGATCTTCCGGCAGAAAGAATAATGGATATTATAAAAGGGTCTATTATAATTTCAAAGAGGTAATTAAAATACTGATCAATATTATTTTTTAGATTTAAATAGTGGTTTCGAATTTTAGGATGTTTCTCACTTTTAACGATAGCTGTAGTGTACTGCCAATGTCATCTACTTAAGGAAATATATAAAGATAGTGTTTTAATTAGTAGATGATTTTCATCCAACTATATCATCACAAGAAAAAAGAGAAATGGAAAGACTTGCATCAGAAATAGTAGGGTTCTATGGTGATGGAATATGTAGAGCAAGAGCTACTAAGTATATGACGAAATACAAAGTATATCCTCCTAGAGGTCTTTGTGTAATAACAGTGAGGATAAAATTGATGGAGACTCTTCCTATACAAAATTCGTTTGGAAAGCTTGTACAGGTCTTACAGAGTATCATTGGGATATGGTGCACGTGCAGCAGGAATGGACTATATGGGTGAAGTTGAAGTGTTGCAAGAAAATTACTGGGACCTTATGACAATTAAAAAAATAATTGATGCGAGAAATAAGGAATATGATGATGAGCAATATGAACTTATTAAGAAGCTTAAGGAAAGCCAGAAAAAGGATTATTCTAAAATATTTGATTATAGAGATATGATTGATTTAGCAGAAAAACATGAGTACAAGCAGGTTAGACAAAGCGGAGATCATATTATTATGCAGCATAAGTTAACCATAAAATTTATTTTCCAATTGTACATGCAAAATCAATTTTATTGGAGAAAGGTAATTTTGGGAAGTGTAACAGACGTAGATACTGTAATTTCAGAAGATACTATATTAGGAGGAATCACAACATCCGTGTCACCAGGGCAAGGTAATTGGTGCATATATCAAACTAAAAACCTTCAGTGTGTTATTTACTGAAGGTTTTTAATTTTTATTAACCTAAAACGTTATATATGTCTATTGGTAATCGTTCATTCATATTCAAGTCAAAGTTTTGGAGGGAATGTGAATGAAATTCCTGCTACAAGGTCGAATATCTTTGCACGAAGTACAAGAATTAAATGGTTATTATGCTTTTGTACTTTATATTTCACAAAAATTACAAATTCTAAATAATTTTGAAACGTTTTGTATCAAATATAAGCTTCACTTTTTGACTGCCTTTACAATCCTACGGAGTGAACCGTCAAAAGAAAGACGAAAAAACTCCACTGTTAACCCTTCCATTGCGAAAATTTCACCATATTCTTTTGTGTGTGATTTGTCGGTAATGATCGCTGTTCCATTCGATTTCAAGACTCTCGCTATTTCCTTGCAAGCTTTCTCTCGTCCATCTTTGGTAGGGATGTTGTGAATACAAAGGTTGGAAAGAACCACGTCAAAGGTATCATTGGGAAAGGACATACTTCGCACATCCTCATTTCTTACTTCAACTTTTTCAAGGACCCCCTCAAGTTCGGCATTTTTCATGGTATTTTGATAAGTATTGCTGTGCATATCTCCTGAATTCCAAATATCAATGCCAATACTCTTTCCAAGAGTCAATTCTTTAGCAGCACCAATCATTAAAAGGCCCCGTCCGGTGCCGATATCAAGGACTTCTTCATTTCCTTTCCAATCAATCATAGAAATCATCTTGTCCCTACGGTGTAGTTTTCCGAGGCTAATGTAATACAGATAAGAACAACAAACAAAAATCATTAACAAACCGCAAGGTATAAGAACAAAGGCCACAATCTTCAGAATGAGACTGGGAAAAGTGATTAAAGCAATTCCCCCGCCAAAACAAACTACTCCCACAAAACAAACAATGGTGACACCGAAAGGCGAACCATCAAAACCATAATTAGGTTTGGACTTCAGTACGCTATTTGTCATAATTACCTCCTTTATTTCGAACAACTTCTTGACAAGATACTAAGTGTATCTTATATTTGTTAATATACACCTTTTGAATATAAAATACAATATGTATCTTATATTTTTTCGAACAAATTATATACTATTTCTTATAAAATATAAACAGAGGAGATGTATATCCATGAACGAGAAAAGCTTAAATACGCGGAAGCGAGGAGATACGTTAATTGAAAGTATTTATGACGCAGTTGTGAAGCTCATAAAAGAAGTTGGCTATGCAAATCTTTCTTTTCAGCAGATTGCAAAGGCAGCGAAAACCAGTCGTAGTGTGTTGTACCGTCGGTGGGCAACAATGTTTGACTTACTCATGGAAATAGTTGATGACAGATCAGCTAAAGCACTTGGCGGTCAATTAATTGATAGAATAAAAGATACCGGAACTTTACGGGGAGATCTGTTAAATTTACTTACAATCTATCAGAGTATGTACGCAGAAATTGGGCCGGAAATTTTAAGTGCAGTTTTATTTGAAATAGGGCAAGGTAATAGCAAAGTACCTGAAGCTACGATAGACGTAGCAGAAAAAAATATCTTGGTTATGCGAAAGTTACTGAAAAATGCAAAATCAAGAGGCGAAAAGGTAAAAGAGGTCAGCAACATAGCACTGACCTTACCGTTTAACATTATTCGTATGGAAAATCTTATGTATAAAAATGTTGATTTGAACCAGATTGTATTATTTGTCGATGAAATACTGCTTCCTGTTTTTACAGTGCAATAAGTAATCTTTATCCTAATTATTTTTATATATTTAGTATTTAGAAATTACGGAGGCATGTATGCTGTTAATACATTAGAATATTTTTTGAATTTCTTGAACACGCAATAATATGAGTTATGATAATATTAAATTGGAATTTTAATTGCAAAGTAATCAAGAGCTAAGGAAAAAATTATAAAGAAAAGGAATAATAGTTGAATGAGTATTAAAGTATCTGTAATTGTGCCTGTGTACAATAATAATAAAATGTATTTGAATAGATGTCTGCATTCTTTGGTAAATCAGACCCTTGAAGAAATTGAAATAATATTGGTTAATGATAATTTTACAGATGGAAGTATAAATATATTAAAACAATATAAAGAAAGATATTCTGATAAAATTGTTCTGATAGATTTAAAAGAAAACAAAAGATCTGGTGGTGCTAGAAATGAGGGCATAAATATTGCAAAAGGTGAGTATGTTGGCTTTGTAGATAGTGATGACTATGCAAAAAAGGAAATGTTTGAAGAACTTTATAAACTAGCTAAACAGCGAAATTATGATATGGTAGACTGTGGCTTTGATAATGTGAATACTGGTAAAAGAGCTATAACGACAAAGAAAAATACCTGGGGAGAATTAGATAAAGAAAAAAGAAGCTATCTCATCGCATATCCAGGATTTGTATGGAGTAAGATATTTAAAAGAAGCATATTGATTGATAATAATTTGCGATTTAGAGAGAAAGTTACTTATGAGGATATGGATTATCTTCCTATTACTATGTTGTATTTAAAAAGTGTTTATGCATCTGAATATGTTTTATATTCATTCATATTCAATTACAAATGATTCAAGCATAGACATTCAAATAAAAGACAAAATGATTGATTTAAAATGTTTAGTTAAAAAGTTTAAGGAACTTAATGCTTATGAAGATTATAAGGAGGCAGTTACTTTTGCAATTTATAATATATATATTTATATGCTTAGATTTTATATAATTAGGCTGGGAAAAGAGAAAGTAAACTATGAAATGTACAAGGAATTAAGAGAATTTTTTCTGGAATTAGTAGATTATAATAATCAATATATAAATTTATTGGATAAGAGAAAAAAGATGTATGCAGAAC
>JAEZKY010000211.1 GCA_023435985.1 Bacillota bacterium
CCTGGCTTTCCAACAAAGTTTCCATCATCATATACTAAATTTCCACGTACAAAGGTCTTTACTGGATATCCGTGAAGTTTCTTTCCTTCCCAAATAGTGTGATCATAATCTGAATGCATGTTATCTACTGAAATTGTGAAATCTTTATTTGGATCATAGATTACAATATCTGCATCCTTTCCAACTGCTAAAGATCCTTTATCTGCACAGCCAAATATTTTAGCTGGATTAAACGAACACAATTCAACTGCACGATTAAAAGTTATTTTTCCTTCATTTGCTGCTGAAAGCATATAAGGATATAAATTTTCTACTCCTGCACAGCCATTAGGAATCTTTGTGAAATCATCTTTTCCCCAGTCTTTTTCATAGCTTTGGAATGGACAGTGATCTGTAGCTACAGTATCTATAGCACCTGATTCAATTGCCTTCCAAAGTGCATCCTGGCTCTCCTGACCTTTCATTGGTGGTGAGCATACAAAGTTTCTTCCATCTTCTCTCTTATATACATCACAGGTAAATTCTAAATACTGCGGACATGTTTCTATATAAATCTCATGACCATCATTTTTTGCAGCTATAGCTGCTTCCAAACCTTCTTTGTCTGCCATATGAACTATATATAATGGTGCTTCCACCGATTTAGCCCAGTGAATTGCCCTCTTGTCAGCTTCTGCTTCTACAAATTCTGGTCTGCTTAAATAGTGATACC
Organism: Bacillota bacterium; assembly: GCA_023435985.1. Taxonomy (GTDB): domain Bacteria; phylum Bacillota; class Clostridia; order Clostridiales; family Clostridiaceae; genus Clostridium. The sequence continues at coordinate 713 of JAEZKY010000211.1, forward strand.
AGGCTGAAGTCTTGCCCTCTTTTAAGAATTTTTCAATATTCAAGTCAATTACATCTGGATTTTCTGCATGAATATTAGTAATAGCACCTGTTTCTTTTGCTTTTAATAATATTTTGACCAAAGTCCCATCGTCTACCATCATGCCTTCCTTCTTATATACTAAGAAGCATTTAAAGCTTGTAATCCCATAATTAACAGCAGCTTCAAATTCATCTAAAATAGCGCCACCATTTAAGTCTGTTATACAGCAGTGAAATGCATAGTCTACGCAGGCTTCAGCATCGCAGATATCTTTTCTTGACTCAATGGTTTCAATTATTCCACTTCCTTTTCTTTGCATTGGATAATCAAAAACTGTTGTAACACCACCACAAGCTGCTGCTCTTGTTCCTGCAAGATAATTATCTGCTGAAACTGTTCCTCCAAATGGCATTGCTAAATGTGTATGAGCATCAATGGCACCTGGTAATACTAACTTTCCCCGTGCATCTACTACCTTAGCACCTTCTTCAGAAAAACCAGTTCCAATTGCTACTATTTTTCCATTCTTTACACCTATATCAGCTATATAAGACTCTGATGGTGTTACAATAGTCCCATTTTTAATAATTAAATCCATAAAAATTCTCCTCCCAACCTTTTTTTAGTTATAAGTGACGAGTTATGAGTTCTAAGTTAAGGAAGAAAAGCTTTAAGCTTTTCAAAATTGTATCCTTATAATCTCTAAAATTTAAATTAAATTTTTTTAAACCTGACTTAAAACTTCTATCCTTAACTTAATAACTTGTCACTAATAATTCATAACTTATAATTTACAACTCATAACTATTTTTCAGCTTCATCCAAATATTTTGATGTAAATGTAGTATCATCAACTACTGGATCCTTAGCTAAATCTTTATTGTATTTCTTTAAGAAATCTCCTGTCTGTTTAATAGCGTTCATATCGATTTGTCCGATCTTTGAAGTGTCAAAACCTTGTGGAGCTACGAGCTTCGCAACTTCTTTTGCCATATATACTTGGTGATCTAAAGATACTGATTTATCAACATCATAAACTGTTTTTCCTGCTGCTTCTGGATCTTTAACTGCATCCTGCCAGCCTTTGATTGAAGCCTTTAAGAATTTAACTAATAAATCTTTATTTTTACCTGCCCAATCAGAATTTACAAATAGACAGTCTTCCATCATTGCAACGCCTTCATCATTCATGTCTATTATGTTTAAGTCGTCTTTGCTTGTTCCACCTTCAAGTACTAAACCTAGTTCGTTATATGTCATTGCTGAAGCTGCATCTACAGAACCTTCTTTTAGCTGATCCATTGTAAAGTCTTGTTGCACAAGCTTTAAATCTTTATCTTTGTCTAGATTATATTTTGCAAGTAATGCAAGAAGTTCATATTCATTTCCACCAAACCAGTTAGCAACTTTTTTACCTGCTAAATCTTTTGGTGAAGTAATTCCCTTTTCTTTCTTAGATACTAGTAACATACCTGACTTTTGAAAGGTTTGAGCGACTTCTTGTAAATTATAGCCTTGAGCTTGATATGTCATTAAACTTGATACCCAGCTAACTCCAATATCTGCTACGCCATTATATACGTTTTGTTCTGGAATAATGTCACTTCCACCTGGAAGAATTTGAAGATCAATTCCTTCATCTTTATAGTAACCTTTTGCTGCTGCCACATAGTATCCCATAAATTGTGATTGTGGAAGCCATTTTAATTGAAGTGTTACTTTTTGAAGTCCTCCATCACTTGTCTTTGCCGTGTCACCTGAACTTGACGAGCCTGATGAGGATGAATTAGATCCACATCCTATAAGCATTGCAGTCATCATCATTATCATTGTAAATAAAGCTAATAATCTTTTTTTCATAATTAAATTCCTCCCTATTAAATAAAATTTTTATCTTTGTGAAGCATGCCATTTTATAGCTCTGCGTTCTACCAGTATAATTATTGAGTACAGAACAATACCAATTACAGCTGCCATAACTATGTAAGACCACCCCATTGCCATCATTCCTTTTCTTAAATTATCTTTTACTCCAAAGCCAATACCTGAAGTTGAGGAAGCAAAATATTCACTTATCATAGCTGCCATTATTGCTGCCGCAACATTAATTTTCAATGCTGTAAATATACTTGGAAGACAATTAGGCAGACGAAGTTTAAAAAATATAATTTTATTGGATGCTGCATAAGATTCTAACAGGTCCTTTGCAAATGGTTTTAAGTCATTTAAACCACGATAGGCATTAATTGCCATTGCAGCCATGCATACAACTGTTACAACTCCAACCTTTTGTGCAAATCCACTGGTAAACCATCGATTCATTATAGGCGATAATGCAACAATTGGAATTGCATTAAATGCTGATATTACTGTAAGTCCTGTATAACCCCACTTTGGAAACTGAGTAGCTATAAGAGCAACAATAAAACCAATTATGCATCCTAAAGCCATTCCAACTAATGCACCTGACACTGTAACCGAAGTATCATATATCGCTTTAGAAAAATTACTCTGTAGCGTTTTTACTATCTGTGAAGGTATTGGCAGTTGAAAGGGTTTAAAACCTAATGCACTATGGATAAAACCTAATTCCCAAATAGCTATTATTAAAATTCCAAAGCCTAATGGCCACAGAATATTTTTAATTTTTTCTCCCATATATTGATCTCCTTTCCTTAAGACGTATTCTAAAACTAATAATTCCTAATACAATTATCTCTTTACGCGTTTTATGTAATTTGTTTTCTCCAAGGCATACAAATTTTTTCAGCCAAGATAACGATGAAATAACTAATAATACCCATAAGAGCACTTGTCACCACTGAAGCCCAAAATACATCTTTTGTTCCTGAATATAAAGAATAAAGAAGCTTTACTCCAATTCCTCCGCTTGAACCAAGCATATCTATTAAAATAGAAGCTGTAATTGACATTGGTGCAGCTATTTTTAAACCTGCAAATAAATATGGAAGAGAATATGGAATCATAAGTTTGTAATAAATGCTCTTTTTCTTTGCTGCATAAGAGTACAGTAATTCTTTCTTTTCGCTATCAACACTGTTTAATCCACTTAACATATTTATGGATACTGGAAAAAACGTGATGTAGGCTGCAATTATTATTCTCGATGCATCCATATCTTTTACAAGAGTGAAGATAATAGGCGCCAGCCCTAAAACAGGTACCATTTGCGATACAATAAGGTATGGCAAAGATATTTTTTCAACAACCCTTGATAAACTCATAATTATTGCTAACACAACCCCTATGGCTGTTCCAAGAGCAAAACCCATGACTGCTCTTGAAAAAGTCAGTCCAGCTGCTCCCACAAGTTCTGTAAAATTTTGAGTAATTGATATTACAACCTCATGAGGATATGGCAATTTTGATGATGCCATAGGATCTTTAGCTATCTTATCTAGAAAGAAAGCAATTAATTCCCAAACTAGAATAATTCCAATAGTCCAGACTAAATTAACCTTATATTTTTCTTTCTTATCTATCATGGCTACACCCCCTCAAAGCTATTTCGAATCTTTGTTATATAATCATAAAATTGTGTTGTTTGTTTTGATTCCATGTTTCTTGGTCTTGGTATATCAATATCAATTACTGCTGAAACACGTCCTGGATGTGGTGAAAGTACTACCACCTTATCCGATAAAAATACTGCTTCTGAAATATTGTGAGTTACAAATATTACAGTCTTCTTTGTTTTTGTCCATATATTAAGTAAGTCTTCATGAAGCTTCTCACGTGTAAATTCATCTAAGGCTGAAAATGGTTCATCCATTAAAAGTATTTCTGGATTAATTGCAAGTGCTCTGGCAATCCCAACTCTTTGCTGCATTCCTCCACTAAGCTCATAAGGATAATGCTTTCCAAAATTCGTAAGTCCAACTAAATCCAGCATTTCTGTAACTCTTTCTGTACGCTTAGACTTTGGCATTCCTAAAAGTTCCATAGGCATACATACATTTCTTCTAACTGTTCTCCAATCATATAAAACTGGATTTTGAAATACTATTCCATATTTTTTTTGTAATCTTATATCTCTCGGAGTTTGTCCTCTTACCGTTACTTTTCCACTTGAAGGCTGAAGCAGATCAGCTATTATTCTAAGTAAAGTTGTTTTACCACAACCTGAGGGTCCAAGAAGTGAAATAAATTCGCCTTCCCTAACTTCTAAATTTACATTTTTAAGTGCTGTTACTGGCTCACCTCCATTTTTATCTTGGTAAACCATACTTAAATTTTCTATTTTTATTTCTATATTTTCTTCCATTGAATTTGGAAGTTCAGTTTTATTTATCGCTGTATTCATCAATTTAAACCTCCTTTTCTCAAGTTAACAATTAACAATTTGGAATTAAAGCTGCTAGCTTTCTTTCAATTAAAAAACGGCGCAAAACTTTTTAGGTTTTGCGCCGTTGCAATTGTTCTATATTTTTTAATAATCTAAGAAAATTTTATTATTAGTTTTTATTTAATTTCTACCATAGCTGACTATATATTTTTAATAAATCCTCTTTTGTAACCTCTTTTATTGTATTAGATGGACTTCCACTGTCAATGGCATCTTGGGCCATTTTATTTACTACTGCATCAAAATCTTCTTTATTAATTCCATATTCCTTTAAAGTAGGAATTTCGCATATATCACATAGTTCTGTAAGTTTTTCTAAAAAAGCTTCTGCTGCTTCTTTATCACTTTTGGTTTCGTCTGCTGCTCCAATTGCTCTTCCTATATTTCCAAAACGTTTATAGGTTCCATCTAAAACATAAGTTAAACATTCCTTTATAAGCATAGCGTTTGAAATTCCATGAGCTACATGAAAATTAGCTCCTATAGGTCTACTCATTCCATGAACTATTGTTACAGAAGAATTATTTATACATATCCCTGCCTCATAAGCTGCTATAGCCATTTCCTCTCTTGCCTTTTTATCTTGACCATTTGAATAAGCTAGAGGTAAATACTCAAAAATTCTTTTAATGGCAGCTAAAGCAAAAGTATCTGTTAATGGACCTGCTTTTTTAGAAGTATAGGCTTCTACTGCATGTGTAAGTGCATCCATTCCAGTTGCTGCTGTTACTCCTTTTGGTGCTGTGAGTGAAAACTTAGAATCAATAACTGCCAAATCTGGTAGCAATGCTTCTCCCTTTAGAAGCATTTTAATATTCTTCTTTGAATCTGTGATTACCGTAAATTTTGTAGCTTCAGATCCTGTGCCTGCTGTAGTTGGAATTAACACCATTTTGGGGAAATCACCTTCTATTGATTTTCCCATATAATCACATATCTCGCCTTCTAATTTTGTCATTGCTGCAATTGCTTTACCGCTATCTAGAGGGCTGCCACCACCTATGGCAATTAAGAAATCACAATTTGCTGCCTTATACGCTTTTACACCACTTTCAATCATAACTTCTGTTGGTTCACCTGTAATGTAATTAAACACTTCAAAAGCAATTTCCCATTTAGTTAAGCAGTCTGTAAGGATTTTAACTGTCCCCGCTTTAGTCACATTTTTTCCTGAAACTATAAATGCTTTTTTTCCAAAAGTCTTTATCACATTTTCACTGGCTTCTAATGCGTTATCTCCAAGAATTGTACGTCCTGGTAAACTAAATTCATATGCCATCTAATTCACCTCATCTAAATATATTCTTTATCTACGATGCTTAACACCTCATCGAATTTTGCAAGTTCTTCTTCTAATTGTTCTTTAGTAATTATTAACGGAGGAGCAATTAATATCATATTCTCATGAGAGTAAGTCATAAATTCTCTTTCTTTTAAAAGACCAATTATTTTTCCCATTATTCCTTCCGGATCTTTGCCATATGGTACTAATGGTTCCTTAGTTGTTTTATCTTTTACAAGTTCAACTGCTGAAAATAATCCTATATATCTTACATCCCCAACACTTGGATGAGAGGCTTTCATAGCTTCTAATTTTTCACCAAGCACTTTACCTACTGTATTAACATTTTCTAATATATTTGCTTCTTCATAATAATTTACTGTAGCAACTCCTGCTGCACAAGCTAGAGGATGTCCACTATATGTTAGACCACAAGATAATAGATTATCGTCGAAATATTCTGCAATTTCTTTAGTTACAACAACACCACCAAGCTGAACATATCCGCAGGTAACACCTTTTGCAAAAGTAACTATATCTGGTTTTACATCAAAATTTTCAAAAGCAAACATCTTACCAGTTCTGCCCCAGCCTGTCATAACTTCATCGCAGATCATAAGTATATTAAATTCATCACATAATGCTCTAATTCCTGGAAGATATCCTCTTGGTGGAATAATTACACCATTTGATCCTGTAATAGTTTCAAGTACTATAGCTGCCACACTATTTGGTCCTTCATAAATAATTTGTTCTCTAAGTTTTGCTAAATAATATTTTGTAGCTGCTTCTTCAGATTCAAATTCAATTGGTTCTCTATAAATATATGGATCAAAGAATTTTATAAACCCTGGAATTCCTGGTTCTAGTGCATATCTTCTAGGTTCTCCTGTTAGGTTTCCTGATCCAAAAGAAGATCCATGATAGCTGCGGTAACGGCTGAAAACTTTTGTCTTTCCAGTGAACATTCTTGCAATTTTTATAGCATTTTCATTTGATTCTGCACCAGCATTTGTGAAAAATACCTTTCCCATGTTGTCAGGCATTAATTCAACTACTTTTTTTGCAAGCTTTGCTCTAGATTCAGCTCCATAAGATGGTCCTATAAAGCAAAATTTATCAACCTGTTCTTTAATTGCATCCCCTATTGCTTTATTTCCGAAGCCTAGATTCATATTTACAAGTTGTGATGACATATCTGAATAACGATTTCCATCATAATCCCAGAAGTAAATTCCCTCAGCTTTTTCTATTGGAATTGGATTTATATTTCTTTGCTTACTCCAAGATTGCAAATTATATTTTTTTAATGTACTTTTAATTTCTTCACTATTCATTTTAAACACTCCCCTTACTTTACTTATGCAAATAAAAAACGGAACTTATTCAAGTGAACAAGCTCCGTTGCTGTTTTCCTATATAAATTCGTTTTTTCTTTAACTTGTACTTATTATATAATGGCTTATACTCCGTTTCAATAAATAAGTGACTAATCTTATTTGTGCAGTTGCACACTTAACTCAATTGAGAGTTATAAATTATGAATTGATAGTAAAAAAAGGCTGGGCTGCTCTTCAATTTATAGTTTACAATGAACAATTTAGGATAAAATTTCTTAAGGCACTATCAAATAAATAACACGTCCACTTTCAAGGCATTTGGGACTCGTTATTTATTTTCATGTGCCTAATTGTCATTGTAAATTGAAACACGCCTCACCTTTTTTGTTTTTATACCTTATCATATCTTTAAAGCTAATATATCTTCAACATCTAAGCCTGCCTGCACTATTCCTTTTGAGTCTTTTCTTGAAACAGCTACATACTTAAAATATCTATTATCTAGGTCTCTTTTCTGGAAGTTTTGTGTAACTATAGAATTGCTATCTTCAAGGACTTTTCTAAATACATGTGATTGGGATGTTTCATCCTCTGTAAATCTAAAGCCCATGGCTGGAGCATTATTAGTCATAATTGTTACCCCATCGTCGTCGGTTATATAAACTTCTGATATTCCATTTTCTTCACAATATTTACTTATATTATTTTTATTTAAATCTCCTTTCACTAATTTCTCAGAAATCATCCTGCATTTACTAACAAGTTTATCTGCTATTATATTTTCAAACTCTTGAGTAAACTTAAGCATGTTTTCTATGGATTTTAGCATATTATTGCAGCTTTCAGCATTATCATTTTCTAACTTATTCTGATACTTAATATCTTCATTTATTAAATCGAGTTCCGCCATAAATTCTTCGAAGAAGCTTGAAACATCCTCTGAAGTTGTTTTAATCTCTCTATTAAAATCTAATCCTTCTTTAATTTTTCCAGACACCGTATGTATAGACGTTGTTATTTCCATAATTTCACTATTGATATCATTAAAATAATTTTTAATTGAATTTGTTGACTCATGAGCTTCTGTCCTCTTTTGAGATAATATGCTCATAGCATCAACCACCTCATTTGTCCTTGTATTTATTTCAGATATGTTGCTTTTAATATTTTTTGCATATTCAGAACTTTCATCAGCCAATTTTCCAATTTCAGCCGCTACAACCGCAAAGCCCTTTCCTGCCTCTCCAGCTCTGGCTGCCTCAATAGCCGCATTTAATGACAGCAGATTAATATTAGAAGAAAGCTTATTTATTAATTGAGCCATATCATCAACCTTATTGGTTATACTTGATAAACTCCCCAAATGATTTGTTAAATTTTCTATATGTATATTCATATCATCCAGTATATTAACCGCAATCTCAACTGTATTGCTTCCTGATTTTATATTATTTTCTGTATTATTTGCAGTTTCACGCGCATTATTAGATAAATTATATATTTTTTCTTGAGAATTGTAAGTTTCTATTGATAGTTTATTTAATTCCTCCAAATGCCTGAGGGTTGATTTAGATTTCTCATCAAATTCAGCAAACTTGCTCTTTATTTCTTCAGACGTTCCTATAGATTCCATGCAGGATTTATTTACCTGCTTTACCTGCTCTGAGATTTCTGTTGATGATTTTAAAGTACTATATACCCAAAACAACAGCTTCTTAGTTATTTTTATAAAATTATTATTAATTTCTTTTTCATTTGTTAGATCAAATGAAAAATTTCCTGAAACTATTTTCTGAACTGCCATATCATATTCACTTTTAAGTTTTTTACTCCTCCAATTTTTTATTATAAGTAATCCCATTAATACCAGTATTATAATTAACTCTGCTAAATTTAAACTATTAATATTCATCTTTATCACTTCCCTATTCTTTATATTTTAATTCTCTGGCAACTCATATACTCTTAACTTTAAAAGTTTTGTTATACAATTCAATTAAATTCTCACCCTTTCATCTTTAATTTCACTTTATTAATAGCTTTTTAATTCAAAAAAGGAGCTTATTCTATGAATAAGCTCCTTTGCTACCTTTTTCCATTTGTAATAATATACATTATACACATATTTTTTATATTTTTAAGCAGGCAAATGACCATATTAATCTGTGCATATGCACACTTAGGCACATGAAAATAAATAACGAGTCAAAATTGCGATGGATATTTTTCATCAGGGCAGGAAACAAAACGCCCTCATAGCAGGTCTTTAATATAAAATCCTAAATAGAACCTTAGTTTTTCTTCTAAATCTAACGGGTTATATCCAGTAATCTTTTCAACTTTCTTCAATTGATTGTTAACTGTATTCCTATGAATATACTGCTTTTCGGCTACAAGACTCTGGCTCCCATTGTTTTCTAAGTACATATACATAAAATCAACTAAATCGGTATTATTTTCTTTATCATATTTTTCTAATTTCCCTAAGGTATCTTCGTAATATTCTTTTAGTACTTCTTTATCCTTAGAATTTAAAAGCAGCTTATAAATATCAAGTTTTTTATAATAAATAACCTTCTTGTCTTTCTTTTTTGCCATCTTCATAGCTGTTAATGCTTTATTAAAATTCTCATCCTGCACTTTAATATCATTTAAATTTTCACTAATGCCTAAATGTATTTCCCACAAACCATCATCCCAATTCTTTAAGAAAGTGTTTACAAAATTATCAATATCATAATCACTATAATCTACAAGAACTAAAATGCAACAATCATTATAGGAAAAAGAAATATATAATTGATGAATACTTCGAGCAATTCTTTCTGAATACATCTTTATTTTTTTCATGTTATAATCTTCATCACTATTCTGACTGTTCTCAAAAGATATTGCAATAAAACAGAAACGGCTGTCTCTTAAATACCCATATCTCTCCATCTGTAAAATTAATGTATCTAAATCACCTATCTTAAAAATTATATTTTTAATTGTAGTTGCTATACTCGCTTCTGTCTCATCGCTTTTCATAATCCGATAACATATATCTCTTGTTACATCTACCATCCGCGTTTCCCATGGAATAGTATAAAGCGGCAAATTGACAACATCACAATATTCTATTACTTTTTGTGGTATTGATTTTGTATATGGTCCAATATTTACAACAAAAGCACTGGTACCAACACTATATAACTTTTTTGCATATTCTAATAACCATTCATCATCAGTGTTTAGAATACCAGACGTAAATACAACTTCCTTTCCATGAAGAAACTCACTAATCTCATCGTTTTCAATAATATGAACCCATTCCACAAGATTATTGAGCCCTTTTTGACCAGCTAACAATTTCATCTGATATAAAACAGCTCCATTTCCGAATAGTTTTCCTACGGTAACAGACATATTTCATCACCTTCACTCATAAACTTCAAGATTTTTTAGTTTCTATTATATCATAAGTTCTTTTATAAAATAAATACTAAAAAAATTCGTTTACTTTTAATTAACGCTGTACTTAGCATCAAAATATTAAAAAATAATTCCCTTTATTAATTGTTTATGTATAAATTATAAAGGAAGCCTTTCGCTCCCTTTATAAATCTAAAGTATCTTCTTAAATAAGTAAAACTTGTTTTCATAAATTAAATGATATAAAAGACTAACTTCCAAAATGTTTATATTATTTAAATACACCAGTTAAATTTAATTTTTTCACTCTAAATTTAATTTCTTCTTTATTTGTGCTATATAATCCTAAAGATTTCATCCTTTCAAAATATTCTGCACCTGAAAATGTAGGTCTTTCGGTCATTTTCCCATCTCTTATCTTATCATTAGCATATGCGATAATATCTCCAGTAACCAGTTCCCTAGGTAATTCTAACAAAGGCTTATTTTTTGAATATTGAACTGCATTATAACCTGCTAATGTTCCTGTAGTCATTGCTTCAGTATGTCCAACAAAGAATCCGGATTTTTCGCCACCACAAAATAGATTTTCTATTCCATCAACCTGCATGTAATTATTTCTTGGTGCTGAACCTAAATATCTAATTGAATTTCCATTGCTTCCAGCTAGGGGATCTACATAAACTACATTTTCTAATCCTTTTATTTTTCTTAATTTATCAATTGGATAGTGTGAAGTCATAAGCTTTATACGCCCAGTATCTAGCAATATAATATTTTCTCCAAATTCTAATGTTGCATATTGCTGACATACTTTTTGCTCCAATTTTTCTAGATGTATATCTTCCTTGGGTATAGGAATAACTACTACTCCATTTTTCTCTAATTCCTTAATTATTTCAGCAGATAAAGATTCTCTCGGAAATTCACAAGAGCCACTCATCGCGCCTTTTACTCCATTTGCTCTCTCCCCTGCTAAATCATTGATACCTGCTCTTTGGCTTATGCTCACTCTTGCCCCAAAACTAGGACATCTTAGTGTACACATTACGCATCCATTCCCATACTTTACGCAATTAGGCATTGATCCAGTTGAACCTGTTGTTTCAATAAATACATCTCCTGTAATAACCTCTTTATTAGGCATGATTACTGATTCTATTTTATTCTCATTCCTATTCACATCTACAATTCTACTTTGAAAATATATTTTTACTCCATGTTCTAATAAATGCTTTCTAACAATAGGCTCAGCTTTTCCTATATCACATAACCAAGCATGTTTATGCCCTGGAAAATCTATATTTCTATGAACAGCTATAGAATCCATGATTTTAATAAAATCACCAGCTCCAAGATTTATTAGTTCTTCTGCCGCTGTAAATCTGCCATTATTTCTCATTATCCCGCCAACATTACCAACACCTAATAATAAATCAGTTCTTTCATATACTTCAACTTCTGCTCCTTGTTTCACAGCTTCCAGTGCAGCGGAACACCCTGCCCATCCACCACCTATAATTACTACTTTCATATATTCTCCTTTAATTATAGTTATCTATTATATATACTATTCAAATTTTTTATTAAAATTCAATTCTATGATTTTGAATAGTATCTAATAAAAAGAATATATATTTGCCAACCAGATTTTAACACCATGCTACAAAACAAATGTATAAAAAATAGGCAGCCTCTCAGCCGCCTGCAAATATTTTTTTCTACTTAAATTGAATTTTAGTTTAGGTAGTGATATTAATCGCTTGATATTAGAATTTTAATTACTAGTATCTTCTTAGCTTTTGCTTTTAATATAGTTGTATTTCTTCTCCAGCTTTTATTATTAATCTATTTGAAGGCTGGAATTTTTCAGCCACTTCTATATCAAATAATTCACCAGGTTTTGTATGAATCGGTATAGCATGCTTTGCCTTTATAATTTCTGCACACTTTTCTGCTTCTTTAACATCCATATTATAAAAACCATCACATGGTAATAACGCATAATCTATATTTTCATTACACAAATTTGTTTTCATATATTCTGTTGTTGAAGTATCACCTGCTGCATAAATTTTCACATCATCAGTTTTAATTAAATAACCTACACATTCATTTATATCATGGTTTTTGTTATACGCTGGAACTGCCTCTATTTCTACATTCTCAATAGTTACACGCTTATATTCTCCATTTATAAGCATAGATTCAACTCTCAGAATTTTGCAGCCTTCTTTTTGAGTAATTAGCTTTACATTTGCATGATCTTGATGTTCATGCGTAACCAATACAATATCAGCTGGAAGATCATATCCTTCTCCTATATATGGATCTACGTAAATAACAGTTTCATTGTCTGTTACAATTCTAAAGCTTCCATGTCCTTGATAAAATAATTTTGCCATTTAAATCACCATCCATTTACAATTATAAAAGTAATATTTCTGTTGTAATTTTGCATAAAGCCTGAGACTAAGTTGTATAAAAAATAATATTAATAAGCATATAAATAATCAATTCCTTTTATATCAATAATTAGCTCTCATATTATTTATATTACCATAATAATGAATTACAAAAAAGATTATATATATGTTGCAAAACGAATGTTTCAAGGATAAAATTAACAACCTAAAATATCCATCTATATAAATGTCTTAAATTATCCAAAATAATTAATACAACCATTTCTAGATGAAGTTAAAGATAGACTTAAATTGATGTTTTTACCGCCATATAGTCCAGACTTTAATCTAATTGAGAGGTTGTGAGGATGGTTAAAATCTTCTATAATTAATAATGTATTTTCCCTTCTTTACCAAAAGTTAAAGTTACAATTCAAAAGTTTATAGAAAATATAAATAAGGTTCCTCCTCAAACAATAGACAGGCTATGCGTTAAGATGTAGAAACCGTATTACAATATATATATTAATTTTTACAATATAGCTTTAAGTATTTCAAAAATATAAAATGTAAATTTCTACATTAATGTCCAAGCCATGCAAATTAGTATCAAACTTTATATAAAATTACAAAATATTTCTTTATACTTAGATGTTTGCTTGCAAATGTTTTTTAAGTCCTTTATAAACTCCTTCATTTAAAGCTCTTATGCAGGAAGTTCTCTATCTATCAATTTTAAAAATTTTTCTATATTTTCTTTATCCTTTGTAGATCCATATAAGCCAACATTTAGACTTATAGTATCATTGTAACTACTTAACCCTAATTGAAAATATGGGGGATATTTTATTGATCCAAATATGGCTACATCATCTATTGACATACCCTTAAATGAAAATTCTTCTGAATCAAGAACACCTGTATTACTCATACAAATGAGAGGATTTTTAAATTTTTTTTCTATTAATATTTTAAGTTTTTCATAACTAAATATCTTAGAAATCAATGACATTTTAAAAAATAATTCTATCCCCATGAATTTGTTTTTTTTCAAAATCATAAATTCATTAACCTTTTTAACTGTTGTATTAAAGTCATCATTAAGGTCATGGTTAATTTTTGTAACAATAGATGATGTACAATTACATATTGAATCAATTATCTCTTTTTTTGAATGCCTCCTCATATCTATCATTATTGGAATAGTCAGAGGCTTTTCACAGTTTATATCTAACATGCTGTAAAGCACTCTATAATATGCTGCAAGAAATATATCATTTATGGTAACACTATGTTCCTTACAGTAGTCCTTTATTTTAAAAAATCTCTCTTGATTTATTTTATGTTTTAAAATAAATGGACTATTCTTGCTTTCTTTACTCATCGGGAATTTATAAATATTATTATTTTCGATTCTTTTATTGAATAATTTAATGATTTTTATTTTCTCTATAAAATTAAATTCTTTCTTTATTTTTTCTACACTTCTATCTATATTAATTCTATAATTAGGTAAATATTTTGGGTTTTCTATAAGCTTTGAATATAGATCACTTAATATATATAAACATTGCTTAAGACCCGCCCCATCACATATCATATGATTAATTATTATAGCTAGAGAATCCTTATCTGAATTTAATAAACATATTTTAATCTGAGGTCCTACAAATTCATTCGTTTTTGACATTGTGAAATTATTGAATTCTTCCTCATTGTCCACAAAAACTATTAAGTCTTCCGAATCAAAATTAGATACTCTCTTCCAATAAGGATCTTTCTTATTTTCTACATATGCACATCCCAAAATAGGTATTATATCTAACATTAAAAGAGCTGATTTTTTTAGAGTTTCTTTATTTATCTTGTTATTAAATTTAATGACACAATGAGTTTGATGGTCATTATATTTATAAATTCCTGACAAAAATTGAAATTTATCAGAAATTTCAGCTTTAAATGTTATCATATTTTCTCTCCCCCTAGCGTTTTACATCAAAAAATTAATAACGTTCTACAATTACGCTTATAATTTCTTTTAAGATCTCTATAGTTCTATTTGCTAAAGCCTGTATCGATTCTCTCTTAGATAATTTATTACTATATTTCCACGAAAGAATCAAACGTCTATCTGACACAGCTCCATCTATCATGATAAGCATTCGATTAGGAGTAAATATTCGACTTTCAGGATTAAACGAAAGATTTGGAAATTCATTTGTTACTTTAAATATACTTTTTTCGTTAGATATCTCATTAAATTCTCCTCTATAATTCAACATAATTCCAGAAGTAACGAATGGAATTTTCTTAATTTCTTGGCCATGATTATAAGAGCTCAAAATATTATATCCATATCCCCTATTAGGCAAACTATTAATTTGTTCATTAAAAAGTTTTAATGAATCTAATAAATCATTATGCTCAATTTCTTTTAAAACTAGGCTTCTAGCATATGCAAAAAAGCCTATGGTATGTGCTAAGTTCAAATTTTTTTTCTCTTGTACTATATCACGTCCGTGACTCACAACATTTAGTTCAATCCATTCTTTATTTGTTGCTTCCAATACAGCTTTAGTTAAAGCAAATATTAATACATTTGTAGTTTCGATATCAAATTTTATTTGAACTTGCCTTATCAGTACATTTGTTCTTTCAGCATCTAATCCAACAACTACTTCTTCCATTGATTTTATAGATCCCTCATTAGCATTCTCTGGATAATCAGCTTGAATTTTAGCCACTTCACCCCATGGTAGTGAAGACCAATATTTAATTTCATCTAATTGTTTTTTAGAAGATCCATACTCATTTAATATTTCACACCATTCTCTTATTTTTACTTTTTCCTTAATTAAATTAATTTTCTTCCCTTCTACTAGCTGCTTATATCCTTGTTCAAGATTTTTCATAAAAATAATCATTGAATAACCATCTGATATTAAATGATGTAAACATATCAATACTCTACCAGGTCTATTATGTCCAAAATTCAAATAAGCAACAACTGCTAAAGGTCCATTTGAAATATTAAAACAATGTTGAAGTTTCTCAGTATATTCCCTAATTATATATTTTTCCTCATCAATCGAAATATTTTCAAATTTAAATTCTTTAAATGGTATATCATCCTTATATGGATCAATAATATGATGATATGCATTCTGCTCCTTTACAAATCTTGCTCTAAGTGAATCATGCATTTGCCATAAATATCTCAATACACATTTAAGTTTACTTGAATCAAAATCACCTCCAACTCTGCACACTCTAACAATATTAAAATATTCTGGCTCTATCATATGTTCTGCTAGATTAAAACATAGATATTGACCTAAAGTTAGAGAAGTATCACTCTCTACTGATACCCTTTCACAATCTTCCTCAATGATTTCTTTATTTTTCAGGCTCTTTTCAGTTAATAACTCTTCCAAATCTTTTGCTAACATATAAATTGTAGAATGTTCAAATATTTGTGATATAGAAATTTCAACATCAAATTTATTGTATATTGCTGCTGCAAGTTCCATTGCTATAAGAGAATGCCCACCTAAGTCAAAAAAGTCATCTTGAACTCCAATTTTGGATATTCCTAATAATTCACTCCAAGTATCAGCTAAAAACTTCTCTATTTCAGTATTAGGAGAAATAAAATCATTATATAATGCTACTTCTTCAAGTGTTGGCTTTTTTAAATCTTTTCTGCTAATTTTTCCTGTTGGAGTTAAAGGCATTTTATCCAAAAATACATATCCTGTTGGAACCATATAATCTGGTAAATACTTCAATAGGAATTTTCTAATCTTTGACACCGAAATGGAATCTTTACTTACAATATATGCAATCATGAATTTATTTCCTTTATCATTATCAAACACCTTAACAACACATCTGCTTATGCCATCATATCTTTGAAGTGTTAATTCAATATTTTCTATTTCTATTTTAAATCCTCTTATTTTTACTTGATTATCTATTCTACCTAGTAATTCTATATTCCCATCTTCCATATATCTCACTAAATCACCAGTTTTATAAAGTACTTCATTGCCAATTCCCAAAGAAGGTTTTTTAATAAACCTTTTTTGATTCAATTCCTCTAAATTTAAATACCCTTGTGCAATACAATCTCCTGAAATACACATTTCTCCAACCGCTCCGTATGGAACTAATTTTTCATCTTTATTAAGAATAAAAATTTTTGTATTAGATAAACCTCTTCCAATAGGTACTCTATTATATTCATTATTCATAGACCTTGTATCATATACTAATGCATTGGATGAGCACTCACTTGCTCCATATAAATTTAATAGCGGAACATTAGCAAATACCTCGTACCATTCTTTAATTAGATTTACTGATATAGGTTCTGCACTTGTTGTTGCAATTTTTAAAGAATCCCACTCATTTAAATGTAATCTTCCTTGTTTCAGTATTTCACGAATCAATGAAGGGTTGGATAGAAAATAAGAAACTTTATTTTTTACCAATTCATTCCACAAAGTTGCAGGATTTAGCACATCTTTCTTTTCTAATAATAAAGTTGGAATTCCTTTCAATAATCCACCAAAGCATTCCCATATAGCGGCTACAAGACAATATGATTTATGAAAAGCTACTACATCATCGTTAGAAAAAGGATATTCCTCCCACATCCAATTCAGTCTATTAAGCACGGCTTTATTGCCTATTTTGACTCCTTTAGCCTTTCCTGTTGAAGAAGAAGTATAAATAATCTTTATAGTATTATCTTTCTTAAATTCAAATTTAATATTGTCTTGGCTTTCATTACTAATTAATTTATTTTCTTTATCAAGGATTATTTTTATTCCATTAAATGTTTCAAATTTATCAATATCTGATTTTACTATTAGATATTTAACCTTTGTATCATTTATTATTTCTTCTAACCTTGATACTGGATGTTCTGAATCCAAAGGGACATAAGCAGCTCCAAGCTTTATAACTGCTAAAATACTAACAATCATTTCAAAAGACTTATTTATGCAAATTGCAACATAATCATCCTCTTTAACATCTTGCTTTTTTAAATAATTTGCTAATCTATTAGCACGTGTATTTAACTCCTCATACGTAATTGTATTATCTTTATAAATGTAGGCTACCTTTTCTGGATATTCCTCTACTATCTTTTCAAATAACTGTGATACGCTTAGCTCATAATTATAATTTCTAGATTTATTATTTAAAGAATTTATTAACTTATCTCTTTCCTCAATAGATAAATACTCAAATTCTGATATTTTCATATTCGGATTTTTTAAAATACTTTTAATCAACGTCTCATAATTTCTGATTAATCTTTGAATAAACCTTTTATCATATAAATCAAGTAAATATGAAAGCTCTAAATATATTTGCTCGCCATCTTCCTTAGCAAAAAATGTTAATGGATACTTTTCAAATCCTGTTTTTAGTATTTCGCAAGATATGCCTATATCATCATTTTCATTTAAATCATGTGCTTGATCTTCATTTTTGAGATCCATTTTAAATATTATTTGAAATATATCATTACAGCAATTTTTATTTGTTTCGTTTCCTGCACTAAAAATTGGATAATCAGAATTTAAATAACTTTCATGAAGCACTTGTCTTATGTAATTTAATAATTCCTCAAATGTACAATTCTCTGAATTTCTTATTCTTATTGGTAGAATATTGGTTAAACATCCTATAGAATTTTTTGTTCTATTTGGATTTACATATGTTAATCCAACAATGATATCTTTTTGCTCTGTATAGTAATATAATAAAATTCTAAATGCAGCTAAAAGAACGACTTTTAAATCTATTTTATTCTCATTTGCTAGCTTTTTTAATTTTTTACTCGTATTATAATCTAGTAAGACAGCTTGAAAACCACTCCTATATGAAATTTCTGTTGAATTCTTCTTATTACTGAAATTATCTAACACTGGCAATTCATCTGAAAGTATGTTATTCCAATAATTTTTTCGTTCATTAAAATCACCAGATTCTATAATATTATTTTCAAACATAACATGTTCTTTAAAGCTGTATTGATAATTACAATCTATATTTATATTTTTATAGAAAGAAAGATAATAATTTTTTAATTGATTAGTAAGTATATATAAAGATTGTTCATCAATAATAATTTCATTTGCAGTAAAAATAATTTTATATTCTTCTTCTAACAATTTAAAAACTTTAACTTTAAATAATAGTTCTCTATCTAATCTAAGCACTTCATATATTTCATCATAAGCTTCATTTTTCACATATTCTTCTTGCTGACTTTTTTCTAAATCTATCAAATTAATTATTTGAAAATCAAAATCTTCTATTTTAGAAAATTTTTGATAAATATTTCCATTGCTTTCGATAAATCTTATTCCAAAACTATCATAATTTTTCACCATATAATTCCATGACTTTTGTATCAACTCAATATTTACATCACCTTTTATAGAAATCATAGCTTGTACTATATGAGACGGGTCATCTATTTTTCCTTTCCATAAAGTCATTAATTCCTTCTGTTCAAATGACAGTGTGCATGGCTTTTCCACTTGCGTATCTGCCTTTTGGCAACTATTCCCCATAATAATATCCCCCCATATTTATTTGAGCACTATCGAAAATTTATAGTATTTTATTAATTTAATTTTAGAAAAACATTTAATTTCTTATATGCCAATTTGAATTATTAATCATTTATACCTTTTTATGTTAAAACTATATAATATATTAGTATATAGTTTTGTAAATTGCAATTTAGCCATTCATCTAATTCATACAGTTTGCTTTGTATTTAAACCTTTACTCTGCTTTTAATGCTTTCTTACATATTATTACATTATTTCCATAAAATTATTTTTTATGTTTTAATTTATATATATTTCAATGTATATATTTATAAATATTAGTAATGGAGGTACCGCAATGGATAGACCAAAAGTATATATTGCCCAAAAGATTCCTTACGAAATAGAAGACTATATTGGTAAGTTTTGTAATTATGAAAAATGGACTAAAAATGCCAGCATCCCTCAAGATGAACTATTTAGCAAAATCAAAGATAAAGATGGAATAATGCTATATGGAATAAAAATCGACGAAATTTTACTAGATCATGCTCCTAATCTAAAAATTGTCAGCAATATCTCTGCAGGATATAATAATTTTGATTTGAATTTAATGAAGAAAAGAAATATTATGGGAACTAATACTCCTGGTATATTGGATGATACAGTAGCTGATTTAGTATTTGGATTAATCTTATGTTCAGCACGAAAAATTATCGAATCAGATAGATACTTAAAAGAAGGTAAATGGACTTATGAATATAATTCAAATCTTTTAGGAAAAGATGTTCATCACTCTACAATAGGAATAATCGGAATGGGGCGAATCGGTACGGCTGTGGCCAAAAGAGCTAAATTAGGTTTTGATATGAATGTTATTTATCATAATAGGAATAGGAGATATGATGTTGAAAAAACTCTTGATGTACAATATTCAGAATTAGACTCCCTTATAAAAACATCTGATTTTATTGTATTATTAACTCCGCTTAATCAAAACACCTACCATATTATAGATTATAAAGAATTTGATATCATGAAAAAAAGTGCTATCTTTATTAATGCTTCTCGTGGTTCAGTTGTAAATGAAAAAGCATTAATTGATGCACTCCAAAATGAAAAAATTCTTGGAGCTGGTTTGGATGTTTATGAAGCAGAGCCTATTAATAAAGACAATCCTCTTCTTAAAATGAAAAACGTAATTACTCTTCCGCATGTAGGTTCAGGTACACACAATACTCTCTATAATATGATAAAAACTGCCGCTTTTAATCTTGTTAAAGGGGCTTATGGAGAAATTCCGCCCAATCTTGTACCGGAATTAACCAAATATCCATAAACAATATTTTTTTAAATTTATTACTTAATTTAATTCCAACTATATCATCAATATTCACTTCTTTTTATTTTTTCTTTTAAATATACTCAAATAATACCTAGAATTAACAAAAAGCACTTTCTTAATGAAAAGAAAATGCTTTTTGTCAATAATATGTTTTTATTTTTAATTCGTCGCTTCTACTCTATCTATTCCTTTGGCTGCTTTAACGTGATTATTCCAAAGTGAAGTAAATATTGGGACTAAAATTGAAGTTACAACAACGCTTGTAGCAACTAATGCAGTAGCTTGAGCTGCAACAGGTGCAAATTGAGGCGCCATTTTTGATATTATAACAGGATTTGCAACAGCTGCACCAGCTGAGCTTGAAGCAGCTAAGCCTGCCAATCCATTGCCTCCTCCTATGAACTTATCTGCAAGGATAAGAGGAATGCCTGTAACAATAATAACAGCTAGTCCAAGGAAAATTCCAAGTAAACCAGTTTTGAATATATTACTTAAATCAATTGTATTACCTAATGCAAATCCAAAGAAAGGTATCATAACACCAGTTGCCTTACTAAAGAAAGCTTTAAGTTCAGGATCTAAATTACCAAGAATAATACCAACTAAGAAAGGTAAAACTGCCCCAATGAAGTTATTAAGTGGGAAAGTTGCAGCACCCACAGAACCTAATATTAACATACTTACTAATGGGCCTGATTCTAATGACATTAAAATAAATGCACCAGCTTCTTCTTTTGATCCATATTGTTGCATTAATGCAGCATACAACCCACCATTTGTCATATCCATACAAGAAACAACTGCTAAAACGGAAAAACCTGCAAGAATACCTGTTTCTATACTTCCACCAGGTACTATTTTACTAAAAATTAGTGTAACAAGCCATGCAACTAAAGTTTTTGTTATAACAAGTGTTCCAGATTTTCTTAAAATAGTAGGTGTAGCACTAAAGCTTACACTTGCACCCATACAGAAAAACCAAACCCCTAAAATTGGCACAGTACCACTAATTAATCCTCCCGTAAAAGATCCAAAATATTCACCTGCCCCAGGTTGGAAAGTTTTAATACAAGCACCTATTAATAAAGGTATAAGCATCATACCTCCTGGTACTTTTTCAATAGTAGATTTAATTTTCATAAATAATTCCTCCTTAAATAGCTCTTTAGAACCGTTTTCAGTTATCGTTTTCATTTTTCTTATAAAATATTTATTATTTTTACCAACAGGTATTACTCCGTCTAAGAATTATCTTGTCTACATAGATGAGAGTTAGATACCCATAAGCTTTTACACATCTTTTTTAACAATATTCTCTTAACTCATTAGTCTCATACTTTTAAAATTATTTAAGTGATTTACACATCTTATGTACATATTTTTCCTCCCTAACTTTTTTCACTTTAAAATACTTTTTATAACAATAATTATTCCATTTAAGTTTCATATTATGAAACCTGTTTTCGTATCCTGAACACATTTTTTATTATACAAAACCTTGTAATCTTTTTCAAGTGCAAATGTAAACTTTTTTACTTATTTTTTAATTCTACATATTATTCGTTTACACAATATATGTAAAGCAATTTCAGTCACAAAAAAGGAACTTGGTTACATTTATCTCCTGTAACCAAGTTCCTTTGATATTTTCTCCGCATGTTCCAAAATAACTTTAGAATAATAACTTATTTTATCTTCTGTGAAACTTAATATTGACCCAGATATACTAATTGCTCCACAAATTCTGCTTTTGTGATCCTTTAATATGGTTCCTACACATCTTATTCCTTCTTCAACTTCTTGATCATCCATTGCATATCCATTTTCTCGGATATCCCTTAGATTTTCTTTAATATCATTAAAATCAACTATTGTATTAGTCGTAAGCTTTTGTATATCACTTTCATCCCAAATTTTTTGTGCCTCTTCTTCAGTCATATACGCCATCATTGCCTTCCCCATGGCTGTACAGTATATTGGTTTTCTCATTCCTATTCTTGTATACATCTTCATTGATTTTTGCGGTTCCATTTTTGAAACATATATTATGTCAGAGCCTTCCCTTACCCCCAAGTGGACAACCTCATTAGTTTTTTTCATAAGCTCTTTTAAGTATGGTTCAACAACAGATACTAAATCCATGCTTTCTACCTTTTTATTTCCAAGCTCAAACAATTTTAAAGTAAGACCATATTTATTTGTATTTTTATCCTGCTTTATGTATCCTTTAAATATTAATGTATTTAGTAACCTATGAACTGTACTTTTATGCAATTCTACTTTTTCACTTATTTCTGTTATTCCTAATCCATCTTCATAATCTGATAACACTTCTAAAATAGTTAGTGTTCTATCAACCGATTGAACTATTTCCTGCATCTTACTAATGTCTCCTTTTATCCTTATCGTAAAACTAAAAAATTAATATAACTGTATTTTTACCCTCTAAATTTTCCTCTATTATTTTATCATATATTCTTATAAGAGAAAAATCTCTATGTTCAAATGTTAGAATTACTTTACGCTTACTTTGCATAACACCTGCATATATAAAATAATCTTACCATTGCGAACACCCTGTAACTATGCAATAGTGTTGTAAACGATATAATTATGATACAACAAGTTCACACTAAATACAATCATAATAACCATTTCCCCATCTCTTTTGCTTCTAACAGAATTTCTGAACGTTCTAATAACTCTTTTATTAAATTTAATTATTAATTAATTTAATAATTGTTTTACTTCTGATGGTGGAACTCCATACTTTTTCTTAAAACTCTTAGAAAAATGTGCGACATTTTCAAAACCCGTAGCAAAACAAACATCAGTTACGGATAATCCAGAATTCATTAATAATTCTTTTGCTTTTTCTAAACGACGATTGCGAATCCATTGGAAAGTTGGTTCATTATAAATAGCTTGAAACTCCCTCTTAAATGTTGATAAGCTTCTTCCAGATAAATATGCAAGATCATTTAATGATACAGGATTCATAAGATTTTCCTCTATAACTTTAACAATGCTCGAAGGTTCTTTGCGCTTAAGCTGTAAAAATTGATATAAAAGTTTCTCGTCTGCATCTACAATATTAAATAATAGCTCGAAAAGCTTAAGCTTTACTAGCTCATCTCCAACTTCTTTAGACTCTTTAAAATAAGCTTTAAGAGAAACTATATAGCTTTGTAGTCGTTCAGTGGCAGAGTGCACTGTAACTGGAATAAACACTGAAGGATAGGAATACTTGATATTAGACATGTTTAAAAATTCATTTAGCAATTCATCTTTTAGAAAAAACATCGTATAATCTAATGCATACTCAGAATCGGATTCTCCGAATTTCTCATATTCTATAACAATTGCTTTCTGCAGTAATACCATTTCATTTTTCCTAACTTTATATTCCTTCTTTCCAAATCTAACTATGTACGTTCCTTCTAGAACAAATAAAAGGACATGATCTTGCAGATACATAGTT
Source organism: Bacillota bacterium (assembly GCA_023435985.1). Taxonomy (GTDB): domain Bacteria; phylum Bacillota; class Clostridia; order Clostridiales; family Clostridiaceae; genus Clostridium. Next base: position 24,942 of record JAEZKY010000211.1, read on the forward strand.
CCAGTTTTAACACCTGAGTAAATACATGCACCTATAACTGATAATCCTTTAAGCTTTAACATTGTAATACTAGCTAGATCCTTTGGTGCCTTCACTACCCTTTTTAATAAAGTAGTCATTTTTTTCACTCCTTCTATTAGAATGCAAATTAATACTTATCATATTGTTGCTAAATTAATCAATTTCTTGATTTCATTTAATAAAACAGGAAAATTAGTATATCCATCACGAGCAATAAAATGCTTTCCTGATGGAAGAATAATAAGATTTGCATCTAAAGATTCGGCTAAATTTTGTGTCGCTTCGGTTGGAACAATATCATCATCTGTTGCGGTAATAACGATTCTTGATGGAATTAAACTTTTTATTCTCTTGATATCGAGTGGTCCATCTACAAATTCTTGAAGACCTTCTGTTTGTTCATCCATCGGATTTTCATTTATGAAACCTGAAACAAGTATTGCACCTTTGATTTTTATATTTTTTTCAAGAATATAGCGTAGTGCCGTAACACATCCAAGACTATGTCCAATAAATATTGTATTTTCATCAATATCCAAAATATTTTTACTAAGATGTTTAAGCCAAGATTCAAGATGAGGATCTTGTGAATCAGGCATATTGGGAATATCAATTTTAACAGGACTATTTTTAAACTGTTCCTTCAACCATGGAAACCATTCTGCTTCGCTAGAAGATGTATAACCATGAATAACATAGATATTAGTGATTTTCATTTTATCATTTCTCCTAATTATATAAACATTTTTATTTCAAACTCTTGTTCAGGTACGGTTACTATTTATCTTTTCAACAATACTTATTAATAATACTGCACAATATCTACATATTGCTTAGATTATATTGATAATAGGAAATTATATTTTATTTATGATATAGTTCCCATAACAATTATAACACAGACTATTAATTGGATACTGTAGAAGTATGTTTGATGTAATGCTCTCATTCGTATTATATACATAAAAATAGTTACATAATAAGACTTTTATCATTTGTCTTAAGTATAAAGAAAAAAGGCATTACTGCCTTTTTTAGTTGATAAATAACAAAGAACTATTTCAAATTATTATGTTGGCATACAAACATTAGATTAAACTTTTCAGATAATCTAAAATATACTATTTTAACAATTCAATAACCATTCACCCATGTTTTTTGCTTCTAGTAGAACTTCTGAACGTTCTAACAACTCTTTTGGTTCACGTAAACCTCCAGTAATCAATGTCTTGTATTCTCCAAAGCCTAAAAATACAAGGCTTTTACCAGTCATATCAAAATAATCTTGGTACTGTGATATTATTCCTCCACCAAAGGTTGATACGAATAAGACTTTTTTATTAGGAGAAAGGTAGCTTGAATGATCTTCTTTCATGTAAGCAACAAGTCTATCAATAACAATTTTCAGCTGTGCAGACATTTGATAAATATATATAGGTGTAGCAAAGATAATACCATCAGCATCATTAATATCTTCATATATTAATTGCATATCATCTTTTATAGCACACTTACCTGCTTTTTTACAGGCATTACACCCCTGGCAGCAGCTTATTTGCATTGTATTTAGGTTATAAGTTTTGATTTCAGTTTCTTTATTCTCCATTGATTTGGATACTTCATTAACCAGCGCCATTGTATTTCCAGTTTTGTGTGGACTTCCATTTAAAATTACGATTTTTTTCATAGATATAAACATCTCCAATCTTTGATTTGCTCAAAATTACTTTTTAAAAATTTCAATCACTTAGAAATTTTTTATTTAGCTCGTTTTGTAATTCATTGGCTTGTGTTAATATTAACATTTGGTTTATCATAGTAATAGATGTTAATTTATACTAGTTATATTACTACTACGATAAAGGAAGGCAAAAGTTTATGGATAATCCAAAACAAAGATATAAAGAATTAGGAGATTTTTTAAAAACAAGGAGAGCAAAAATTTTACCTGCACATGTTGGCTTGCCTGACGGTATACGTAGAAGAACAGCTGGGCTTAGACGAGAGGAAGTTTCTTTTCTTTCAGGAGTTGGTTTAACTTGGTATACATGGCTTGAACAAGGACGCCCAATAACCATATCTCCACAAGTTCTTGAAAGTTTAGCTAGAACTTTGATGCTTGATAACGAGGAAACTACACATCTTTACAATCTTGCAAAATTAACACCTCCAGCTAGAATAGTAGCTTATGATAATACTGTTAATCCTATGCTTAAGCATGTGTTAAATAACATAGAATTTTCTCCAGCAACTATACTTGATCATCGTTACAATGTGATTGCCTGGAATAAAGCTTCTGAAAAACTTATTTGTGATTATAATAAAATTGATACATCTAAACGCAATATATTAAGAATAATGTTTACAAATGAGGAATATAAAAAGACAATCATTAATTGGGAATCAGTAGCACAAAGCATGCTTGCCAGATTTAGAATAGCTTATGGTAAATTTGTTGAAGATCCTTGGATTGACGACCTTGTAGAGAAACTAAAAAAAGAAAGTAATGAATTTAATTTATGGTGGACAATGCATAATGTTGAAATGGAAGAAGAAATAATAAAAAATATCAATCACCCAATTTTAGGAGAATTGAGTTTTGAATATACCAGTTATATGGTTTTATCAGATAGAAATTTAAAGCTAACAATTCTTACGGCACTGCCTGGGTCGGATACTGAAAAAAAGATAAAACAATTTCTAATTGATTAAACTACACTGCCTAAAATAAATACCATAAAACATCATATTTTGTGAAGTTATAAAAAATATTATAACTTCACAAAACAGCTACTAGAAAAGCTAATTAAATTGATTTAATAATTTAGCTTTGCTATAATATTATAAAAAAACTAGGAGGATACGAATGTTTGAAAAAGATAGCTACGAAGAAGATGTAAAGTTATTTGAAGAAGTTACTTCTACACAAGCAGATGAATTATTATCTAATGAAGACTTCGCTGTTGTTTATATTGGTCGTGAGACATGTCCATTCTGCCGTAAATTTGCTAAAAAATTAAGTGGCTTGACTAGTAAAATTAACACAACTATTTACTATGTGGATAGTTCCGATTTTTCAGATGATTTACTCAACTCATTTAGAAAAAAATATAATATTGTAACTGTACCAGGATTTATTGTTAGTAAAAATGGAGAAATAGAAGTTCGTTGCGATTCTTCAATTCCAGAGGACGAAATATTAGATCTGTTAAAATAAATAATCAACTAAAGTTATAGATATCCAACTTTGACTTAGGCTTATGTGGTAACTTACCGAAATTACATACATTTTTATTCCGCAGGACTCGTGAAATTTTCGCTGGAAAGTTCTAAATGTGAGCTAGTACCCATTTCTGCATGCTCCAGAAACAAGTTCGTGACAAGCAGCAAATGGAACAAGCTCTAGAGGAAACTCGACTCACTTTCGTTTGCTGAGTAAGTGATTCACGCAAAATCATAGATTTTGGTTCACTACTTAAGAACTTTTAGCAGCTCAATTTCAAATGCCTGCTTCACAAAAATGTATATGATTTCTAGTATAGGTGCACACAAAAGTTTAACTTAAATAGATAATTATCCTACATATAAGTAAAGTTTATAAATTTAACATATGCATTAGCCTGATTCATGTAATATCAATAAGAATTCCAAGTGTATAAGTAAATTTTTTGTTTTGGTTATCTATAGCAATTGATAACTCTACAAATTGGATTTTTTTGCTTACAATAAAATTCATTTTATAAAATTTATACCATGCCTTTCCAACCCGCATGTTTCCTATAAATATTTACCTATTTTTATATGAAAATATTTTTCTTTGTACATATATTCCTATCTAAATATGTTTCTATAAATAAACTTACATAGAAACATTCAAACATATTTTCACATTTTTATAGCTTTATATGAACCTATGAAAATTTAAAAATGTGAAAAGATTTTAATTTTTTTCTATTTAAGTATTTATATATTTTTATATTTGCATATTTCTATTATATAAGATAATTAAATCTGTTATGGATAATTTAATTACACACTCTGATTTCTATTGATACATATTTAAAAACATGTAAGAAGGAGGATTTATTAATGGACATAACTAGAAAAAAATCAAAAAGTAAAGATCAAGTTAAAGAGGACTTTAGCATTAATGAAGATGAAGAATTAGATGTAAGTGACTTTTGTGATGGTGAGGCAAAAATTGAGGGTGAGCTTTTAAGATCTTTTTCTTTTGACTCCTCTGATGAACCAATTGAAGTTTTTACAAATTCAAGTTCTGCTAGCACCTCCTCTACCACTCCTGCTAAAGTAATCTCAACTAATGATAATTCTTTTAATAAAGATGACATTTTAGACCATAGAACTCAAAAAGCTAATCCAAATAGCAGAACCCCTACTGTTGATGGTGAAGCCTTTGATATGGTACGAAGTTATACCTTAAGGCGCTCAACAGTCAGAATCTTAAGTAAAATAAAAGTTATCCATAACGATGACAATGTATATTTAAATACAATTGTTGATGAAGCTATCCACTATTATTATGAGTATCTAAAAAATACTCTTAAGGAATAAAGGCAGGCTAAATACTTATAACTTAATCTACCTTTGTAATTCTTATAGCTAGCTCTACGAAATTGGAATTTGTAGGTTTCGATAAAAAACATAATAAAAGTAAATTAATCGTTAATAAGTGTTGACTAAAAGTATGAATAGGTATATTATAGATAAATGCACTCTGTAATATATTCGATTGAGGTAATTATATTTTTGTTATAAATAGTTTATTACTAATGTTTAATCTAAAATATGATTTATACTAATAATAAAATTATAAAGGAGATGTTTATATGTCAGAATTCTGGGAAAAAAGTTTTGCAGAAAAACAAGTAATGTGGGGATTTGAACCATCAAGCACTGCTATTGTAGTAGCAGATTACTTTGCTGAAAATAATCTAAAAGATATTTTAATACCAGGTGTTGGATATGGAAGAAATATAAAACCATTTATTGATAATAACATGGAAGTTACAGGAATCGAAATTTCTCAAACAGCAATTAATATAGCAAGGCAAAATGGGATTAATAATAAAATTTATCATGGGTCAGTATCAGATATGCCTTTTGAAAATAAACTCTATGATGGTGTAGCTAGCTTTGCGCTTATTCATTTGTTAAATGAATATGAAAGAAAAAAGTTTATTAATGATTGCTATAACCATTTAAAACCAGGTGGATATATGATTTTTACAGCCGTTTCGGAAAAAGCTCCAATGTACGGTAATGGCACAAGGCTTGCCGAAAATTATTATGAAACAACGTATGGGGTAAAACTATTTTTCTATAATTCTAAGTCAATAGAGAAAGAGTTTGGAAATTATGGGCTTGTAGATTTTGTAGAAATTGATGACATATATAAGGATAATTCGGATAAACCTCCAGTAAACTTTTTAATGATAAAATGCAGAAAAGAGATATAAATCTGATAAAGTTCTCATATAAAATCATAGAATATAGATAAACCCTATTATAGGGTAGTCATATAAAAAAATAGAACAAATGGTGTTCTATTTTTTTATTTTAAATCTATCTGCTAAATTACAATTTATCTTTCAATAAATTGTCTAAGCATATCCAATTATATGAATAATTAGAAATTGTATTTTATTTACAATATAATTCATCTGACTTCTTTAACTCTTGCTTTTAACCAAGACTATTTTTTAATTAGATACTTGCTTATACTTTAAATTCCATTATTCAATTTTAGCATTTATTATTTTTATATAATTTAATCAACTCATTTAAAGAAATATCTATATCAACCTTTTTTAATAAATCTTTCCGTTCATCATATAGTTTTTCAATCATTGCTTCAAATCCTTGCCCTAAGTGTATTTGTTTGTGACAATTACAGCATAAAGAAACAATATTTTCCTCAACATCTAAAGATACTTCAAAATTTTTGTAATAAGTGAGTGGTACTAAATGATGAGGTTCTGTATAGTTTAAGTTTGAGTTTTTTCTAAGAAATGTTGAATGAGTATTATCAAATTCACATTTGTAATTTGCATGCCGCAACGCATTTATTGATACCCTGCGGCTTCTAGGATAAACATATTTATTTTGGATACAAACAGAATTTTTTTTATTTTTAGATTTACCTATATATTCAAAATATGTGGTATCCAAAAGAATATCGCTTTTACTAATATCTGAAATAAGGTCATCATCTGAATAACTATCATCTGAAAATATATTTAATTCCTCAATAGCCTGTACAAGCTCTTCTCTTAGTGTCCATTCCCAAGTCTTTGGTTTTGTATTAATTTGTTTGCTTTTCATCACTACAATAAATTTTGTTCCTTTAGCTATATCACCTATTCCCTTAACGTCAAAACGCCCAAGTTCTTTTTGTACTCTTCCCGCCAGACCATTTATAATTCCATTAGCACTCATGCTATGCTCATTATATTTTTCACCTATATAACCACAAGTTGCAGAATATCCAGGTTCTATGTACCATTTCCTTATAGCTTCTTTACTTTTATCATCAAAAACTTTAGGATTAACTAGCAATTGCTTCCATTCCTCAGTAGTTATATCAATATCGCAGCGATATTCACCCTCAATAATTTCACATATTTTTTCAGTCATACTGCTCCTCCAATTTTTAGCTATAAAATATTTATCTTAATTAGTTTATCGTACTCTGTAAGATTTAAATTCGTAATATATTTTTAAACTCTTGCTTAATCATTGCAACCACTTTACTGTTTAAGAATAACAAAATAAGCAAATGTATCTTTTTATAATCGTAAAGCATGATTTTATGAATAATGGAAATTTCAATTCTATTAATATTTGTTCTTCACATCAATTGCAATTGATAACTCTACAAATTGAAATTTGTCGCTTAAGCATAGTATCAATTTTACTATTAATATTTACAATTTAATTATCTAATTCTGATCAAAATTATTGATAATATATATTCGTTTTATCCCACACGCCATTTTTTATTGAAAATATAGCCCTTAATTCTATATTTACAAATTCACCCCAATACCCCATTACTACTTTGTCTGTCTCAAAAGTAATCCACTCAAGAGAAACCATATAGTTCCTAATGTCAAATTTACTATGTTGAAAAGAATTCTTACAAAATTCTTGTACTATATTATCAACTTCTCTAATATTCATAAAAAAACTTAACACTATATCATTACTTGTATTTTCATGCCCATCTATTTCAATAGAAAAATCTAATTTACAGGAATTAATTAATATTGTTTTTTGTGTTTTATCTGCTTTCTCCCATGCTTCTGAAATAATTTTTTCAGGATATCGATTCATTTTAATTTCATATTTTGAATTGTCCATTTGCTTATCTTCCTTCCAAATTATAATTTATAATGAACTATACCATTGTTCTGCAAACTCATTTTGCTCTTTAGAATTTGAAAATTCAAAAATATCTGCATAGTCATAAATACTTACTAAATTCTTTATTAGCGCCTGCCTCCCCAATTCAACAACATAAATCTTATCAGAATTAGCAGCCATTCCTGATTGCACAACATTAAGCAATGAACCTTTGCATTTTAATCCATATTTTAATTCCAATAATTTATCTTTCAACTGCTTAAAAGCTTCAAAATAGCTTTCACTACTACCAACAATTTCTTTATTATCAACCTTTACAGTTAGCAGTATATCATTGGACGTTTCAGCTTCATCCTCTACAATACTTAAATTCACTTTCTCTTTATTTAAAAGATTTACCGCTGTTATATTATACTTTTCCAATATAAACACCTCTATAAATTATAATTTATCTTTCAATTAATCCTCACAACATATTTTCAAAATACTATACTAAGTAAATGCTCAAAGAACAATTTTTATTTATATCCCAAATCTCAGCTTCGTATTATTAGCCTAATTAGAATCATTACAACCTGTCCAATTATATGAATAATGGGAAGTTGAATTCTACTAATGCTTGTTCACCGCACCAATAGCAATTGATAACTTTACAAATTAGAATTTGTAGCTCATCCAAAAGCCAGAGCTTTGCAACACAATTTTAATATTTAATAAGGTTCTTTATTAATATTGCTGCTCTATTCCGATTCTTACTATCTATTATTCCATCAAAATATACTGTATACCTGTTACCACAAGCCTTTAATTTACGAAGTATTACATTATCCATATTAAATGTAATTTTTCTACCTGTAACTTGATCAGTATAACTCTTTTTATCAATATGTTGCAGCCAACATTCCATAAGTTCTCCAGATCTAACTACAAGCCAGCCGTTACCACCTTTTATTGGCTCATCATCACTACCATATGTAAAAGTTAATGCATATGTGTCGTTATCTATCCTCATACTTTCCATCCCATATATAGAGAATAGTTTAGTAAATTCAATTAGCTTCTTCTCTTGTATCTGTTTGCCATCAGTTCCACAGACTGCATAGAATACTTCACATGGCTTGTCTACATGAAATATTCTTCCGCCATTTTTTGTTATTTCCACACTCTCATGATTTATCCAATTGATAACAGGGCTATTCTTTTCAAAATATGCATCCAAAAACATACCTTCTACATAAACTTTACGTTCCCTAATACTTATACCTTTATCATTAAGTAATCTATGCAATTTCACATTCTCATCACTTGCTGAAAGGGCCTGTATTCCTTCTTCATTATAGAAGCATCTACTTACTAAAGGTTCTTCTATTTTCACACGCTTTACTGACTTAAAGTGTTTATTCTTAGAAAATTTATATTCTCCTAGTTTAGTAGGTTTTTTATTAAAGGTTCCATCAGTGTATGACAATACCTTATCTCCATCCCTAAAAATATGCTCAGCAACTGATACCATTGGTTCACAATCATCAATATCTTTCCTATCTCCAATTGGCAGGCATACCAATCTGTTTAAAGATGTTTTTGTGTATCCAATTACACACCAAATTTCATCATTTGGGCCTTGGAATAAATCATATGGAACACCCTCAGATTCACAGTAACATATGGTTTGTAAATTTTCTATATCCATTTTTATATAACAAAAGTTATCTTTATATTTCTCTAATTCATCTAGATGTGATGCAATATCAGATGTATCTTTATAGTTATTTATACAGAAAAATACTTGATTCTTTGATGGTAAATAACATATATTACCTGTACTTAATCTGTAATCTACATCAATATATATACCATAAAATTCGTTTATATGATAATTGCTGATTTTAAAAATACTGTTATCTACAATTAAGTTTTCCAAAGTTTCTCCTCCTGAATTCAATCCAATTAAATCTTCTTATTAAATTGAAATTTATATTCCCAAAATAGTAAACATCTCCTCAGTTTCAAAAACCATTTTAACCCAAAAATTTAGTTCATTTATGGCAATTTTTATTTCTCCATCAATTTCTAAAGCTCTACGATATATTTCATTCCACTGCTCTTTAACTATTTCTGTCTCTCCATACACATTATATGAAGGAACGACACTACGAAATATGTCTGCCAGATGTAACATATATAAATCATCATCATGTATTAAAATCGAATCTTCCTTCCAAAAAGAGCCATTGAATTTTCCTTTCTGAAATTCATGGTAACATGTACCTTTTCTATCTGACTCAGTACAACAATATTTCACTCGACACCACCCTAAAAAATTATATTTTATCTTTCAATTAATCATCTCAACATCTTTTCAAAATATAATACTTCTCAAAGAACATGTTTTAGCTTTCCAAATCTCAGCTTCATATTATTAGCCTAAATAGAAGCATTATACTATTTCTAATTATATAAATAATAGGAAGTTATATTTTATTTATGATATAGTTCACCATTCATTATCCTAAACCTCTTTAAATGGATCATTAAGGTTTATAACATCTACCTTTTAACCATATATTTTCTGTAATGACACAAAATCAATCATATTACTGTTTTTGCATACTCTTTTTATCTCATTTCTAATTTCCTTTAGTTCAAAGCCAAGTAAGTTATCAAGCCACAACGTAAATGATAGAGCAGCTTTTACACAACTCTATATAACTATTTTATTTAGTTACTACTTACAATGATTTGGTTATCCCTTACACCAGAATTAATTAAAAGTTTCTTTATTCCTTCATTCTTTACATTAAATTTAGCATTTTCATAATTTTCAAATGCACCATTTTCTATATTTATTGCACCACTTGAAATATTTATATTTGTTACACTATTACAGCCAGCAAATGCGCCCTTCTTTATACTTGTTACACTATCTGGAATGTTTATGATTGTTAAGCTTTTACAATCATCAAACGCCCAACCTCTTATACTTGTTACACTATTTGGAATAGCTATACTAGTTAAATTGCTGCAACCCTGAAATGCACCATACCCTATACTCGTTACACCATCTGGAATTACATAGCTTGTATTCTTATTTGCTTGAGGAAATTTTATTAATGCAGTTTTTGATTTATTAAATAATACCCCATCAACGCTTGTATAATTTTTATTATTATCGTCTACAATTATACTTGTTAAACTCTTACAAGTTAAAAATCCAATATATGTTATATTTTCAGGCACTGTAATACTTGTTAAATTATTAGAATTTGCAAATGCCGTAAATCCTATACGTTTTATTTCAATTCCCTCAAGTTCACTTGGTATAACTAATGAAGTATCATTCCCATTGTAAGCTACTATTGTACCAGATGCCTTATCAATTTCAAACTCTCCAATATTTATACACTTTGTTCCCACTCCATCATTATCAAAATACCAATCATAAGCAGATGTATTTGTAATCATATATCCATCTGGACCAGTGCAATACGTTTTGTCTCCATATTGAATCAATCCTATTTTTTCGCATCCATTGTCATCAAAATACTTCCATCTTCCATTAATTTTTTTCCAACCAGTCTCCATATAACCACTGGCGTCAAAATAATAAAAATGGTTATCTATTTGTTTCTCTCCAATAGCCCAGCTTGATCCTTCTGCATACCACCAACCATTGGAATTTTGCCTCCATTCTGCATTTGCTCCTATTGGATTTAATGCTAATACTGAAGCTATCACCAATGTACTAGCTATCAATTTGCTTAATTTTAACTTTTTCATACTTTACCCCCATATTTCGAATCTTCTTATTTTGATTTAGTTCATATATTTATCTACCAATACGTAACATCTTTCTCTTGTTGACTTCGTTAAAGAGCCCTCATATAAAACTTTTTCCATAGTGCCACCAGCCATTTGCGCTGAATCACTTTTAGCTTTTGTATCTCTATCTTTTATCCACTGAATTTCTTCACTTTGTAAATTTTTCATATCACTTGGAGATAACTGTGCTTTTAAAACACTATAAATATCATTTAATTCGTCATCCCACTCTTTATGTTCTTTGCACTCCTCCTGATACATATCATTAGTAGATGCAGTTGCATCATTAAATCCCTTAAATCCTAATTCAATTTTATCTAGCTTGTCTTTATATTCCTGCTTTTTAGACTCTTGACTACTGGTATTACTTTCTGTATTAGACTCAGATGGATTATCAGTTAT
>JAEZKY010000242.1 GCA_023435985.1 Bacillota bacterium
AACTTGTTATAGCTAACAATCCAAAGGAATATGAGCTTATAATGGATAAAATACGTTTTGCAGATATTACTTTATCTAAAAAGCTTATAATGCATCTTATAAGATCAATATCGAATTTAAAGGAATGGTTCTTAAAGGAAAGGATAATCCAGCTCATAGTAAATAAATACAGGGCTATACAGGTACATAAAAGCCGTGAAAATATTAAATCACTGCCAGCTTATTCAGCTGCAGTTGTAAAATCTGTAGTAAGCGAATATAAGAAATTTATAAGTATTAAAAATATTAATAAAAGCTCCTATGAAGCAGGGGAGTATTTTACTCATTATATAGACGCTAAACCTTATATAAACCTTACTGAAAACATAAATAAAAATTTAGCACTATTATATTAATGTCTATTGTTTTTTTATAAAAAGCCATAGGCTTATTGGTGTTTATATAAATTTTCTATATTAAAAATTTAATAAGCTTAAATTTAACTTTAAGATAAGAAATTAATGATTCTTATCTTTTTTTGTACGAAAAATCTTATTTTTATGCTTTAATTCCTTTTAATTTTTATTATAAAAGCATTTTTATGTAAAGTTATAAAAATATATTATAAAGTTGTAAAATACATGTTTAAAGTTATAAAACTCTTATTACCTTCTATCAAATTTCTTTGAATTTTACTAAAAAATATGATTTAAGCAGACTCCTTATATATCAAGGCTTCTAACCATATTGAATTTTTCGATAAATTGTAAGTAAAGAGTATTAATTGTATGATAATTTATTAATAGTTAGATCAGTATATAAACTTATAGATAATATATTAACAAGATAAAAAATATGTTTAAGAGGAATATAAGAATACAGAATTAAAACATCATAGGAATATATATTCTTAAGAATACACATTCTTATATTCTTATTTAATATCCTGAATATTTTATTTTTATGAATAGAAAAATTTTAGATTTAGGATAGATTAAGCCTATAAGAATAAATACTTAGATGGTTTACAATAAAATGAAGAAATGATGCTTAACCTTTTATCCTTAAAAGGTATAAAAGGCAGATTAAATTAACATTACAATTTTATCTGGTGTAAATGTAATTATAACTGAACAAATCAAATATCTGTAAGAAATCCATAATTCAGTAAGAATATAAAAATGGATTAGATAATTATCAATTTACTTCAGGAGGTAAAGAAATGAATGAAAATATTGATTTATCAGAAACAAATTTAACAATTACAGCTACACCAATAGAAGGGCAGAATTATGTACACCTTGAATGGACAGATCTTGGAGCTGGACATACTTATACAGTTTATTCAAAAGGTGAAAGTGAAGAGGTTTATCAAAGTATTCCTTCAAAAACAAATATCAAAGTTCTAAACATTTATCCTAATGCAGGTAATAATTTAAAGACTTGGATGGAGACTAATGGATATGGAAAGGGTTTAATTTCTGTAGATGAAGTTAGCATTGATAAATTTAATGCGAGTCCAACATCATATTTGAAAGATACAAATGGCAATTGGAGTTATGATGTTGTTTATGAAGGCGCATGGGACATGAATAATTCAAAGGATTTATCGTCTCAAGGATTAGCAGCTATCAAGGAGTTTATTGAATCAGGAAGAGGATATCTATCTGGTCATGACACCTTCTTTTGGAGAAACGATTTTACTGCAACAAATAGAAATACACTTATATCATATTGTAATCTTCAATTGGCGACATATAATGATTCATATAATATTGGGTCAACAGCTATTACAATTAAGAAAAAAGGATTACTTACCAATTATCCTTGGGCTATTGGAGATGTTGGAGGAGCATTAACTGTTCCTATGTCTCATACATCAACACAATTTGCTAGTGGAGATGTATGGATGAGTTATAGTAATAATCAATGGAGTTCAGCAAAGGAGATTTCATCATATGGAGGAAAGGATGCTACTAATAACTTCTATCTAACAACTTGGAATAACTGCGCAATGATTCAAACAGGCCACTCAAATGGTGCAGCAACACCAGACGAGCAAAAATTACTTGCAAATACATTATTTTATTTAGCTCAATTAACCAGCAATACTTCTTGTGACGATCATAAAGGTCAGGATTTAGCAGCGCCAGATAAAGTAGTAATTGCAAATGTATCAAGTGATGATAAAAATCTAAACGTGACTTATTCTAAGCCTAATGACAATGGAACAAGCTATGAATATTATGTTAAAGCAAGTAACGGTAATGAAGCTGAAGATATAACTTCTAATACAGTTTCAGCTGTAAATACATCAGGAACTGCTGGATATTCATATGTTGTAGATAATGTAGAGGATACAGAACCTGATAATAAAATTGATACTTCCGATTTATCAATAGCTGTGCCTTTATCTGGCTTAGATTTATTAAAACCAATATATATTCACATTAAAGCAATAGATAACGCAGGCAACGCATCAGAGACTATTCATTATGAATATAAATATGTCAGCAGCTTAAGCTTAGATAAAACAGATATAACAATACTTGAAGGCAGAGAAGAGCAGATAACAGCAACAACAGACCCAGCAGGTATAGGAGTAACTTGGGTTTCAAGCGATACGAAAGTAGCCACAGTAGATGAGACAGGTAAGGTTACAGGGATTAAACCAGGGCAGGTGACTATAACTGCAGCTACAATATGGGGCGGCTTAAGTGCAACATGTGCTGTTACAGTAGAAAGAGATATTATTTTAGATATAGAACCACAAAAAGATAAGATTCATATAAAAGAAAATGTAATAGCAAATTTAGTTATAGAAAATATAACAGAAATAGCAGCAGAAGATGCTTTAATAAAATATGACAGCACTAAGTTAAAGTTTATAGGAGCAAATGAAGTAGAAGGTATAAAATTAGTAAAATTAGATCAAGATGATAATAAACTAAGAATAATAACTGCAAGTGAAGGATTAGGCGGCATAGTCAATGCTAAGAGAGTATTATTAAAGATTTATTTCCAAGGTATAGCTTCAGGAGAAGCCTTAGTAGATGTAATTAAAGGCAAGGTTTCTGATGGTATCCTTATGGAAAAGGATCTTACAGATGATGAATGTGGAGAGGCAACTATAACTATAGATGATGTTGTAATACCAGATGACGTAAACCGCAGTGGAGAATTTACTCTTCTTGACTTAGCAATTGATGCCAGACATTTAGGTGAGGATCCAAATGCGCTTCCTCAATACGTTGCTGATCAGGTAATAAACGGAGCAATAGATAACGATGACTTATTAAAGATTGGTGAATACATGCTTACTAATCCAAATTATAAACTTAAGTAAGTCATAAAAGTTAATTTTATGAAGTATATAAAAATATTGTTGTATATTTAAAATAAAAATATGATATAATAAAAATAAGATAAGAAGTAATGAAAAGAGCTTAAACATACTGGAATATGTTTAAGCTCTGTATACAATCAGTTAAAGCAACTGATACCACTTAAAAATTTAAGTAATTAGAAAATGGTAGCCAAGATTTGCACTCTATGGGCTACTATTTTTTTTCGTTATTTATTAGTAAAACAATGAATGTTAACAAAGCAAGCAAAAAATTGCCTGCATATAAGAGTAACATTAAATCATCATTCACTATTACCACCCCCTAACATTAGGGATTGTGGTATAAGTAGCCCATAACTAATTGTACTATTTAATTATATCACAAATAATGGAAAATAATATATGTATCTAACTTTAAACTTAGACTTATGCGGCAGCTTAAGTTCAAATGCCTGCTTCACAAAAATGTATATGATTTCTAGTATAGGTACACACAAAAGTTTAACTGGAATAGGTAATTACTGCATACATATAGTTTGTTTATTTATACATATTTACTATAAAAAATTACAAAATAGAAATTTAAGCCTGTAATTATTATATATACAACTTTGAATCTAGAATTATGTGGTTATTAGCAGAAGGGACAAGTATCATGTTGTTTCAATAATTTACATAAAAAATAAATTACAGGAGGCAGAAAATGAATTTAAATGAAGCTATGTGTGCATTAATGCTTGGAAAGGAAGTTGGAAGACATAAGGATCCTAAAATGAGGCTTAAAATAGTTGACCCTAAGGAATATGAAAATTTAGATGAAGACAGCGTAAGAAAAATTGGGGATACAGTTATCTTAGACTTAGGGTACATTGAAGGTAACAAGTTTACAGTATATGACGGCATAAGAGAGGAAAAGATTTATACCTTTGAAATTTCTATAGATGACATAAATGCAGATGACTTTTATGTATACGAAGAGGGGAGGAATTTAACCCCAGAAGAAGCATATGAACAAATAGTTAATGGGAATAAGGTATATAATGATGAAATCTTTGAAGACGGCCTTTACCTTAGCCTTTATGATGATTCACCTGCGTTGTTTAATAAGGATGGGGAAGTTCTAATAAACAGGGATGGAAGTACTAAGTGGTTTCCAGAAACAGATGAGGAGTTTGAAAATAAATACTATATTATATAATAATTATTATGTAACCTAACCTATAGAGAAGACGTAGCTTATAGTTCAGTGGTTACTTAAAATTTATGAAGGGTTATATAGTATGCAAAAATTGTCTATAAGAAGGAATTTTATTATTTTATAGGTCTAAATCTCTATAACAAAATTAATAGTGTTTCGGGTAATTAATAAACGAGTAGAGTTTGTTAATTTATTCTTTCCTTTTCTATTTATAACTGCCTGCTTAAGCTCTGGCAGTTAATTTTTTTATTAAGAATTTGGGGTGGTTTTTTGAATGTATATAATGCGCTAGGAAAGGTATTAGGCGGTGAAGCAGCAGCAAAAGCTTCAACAGTATTTAATCCGGCTCTAACAAAAGGTGTCATAGCGGCTGGAGCTGTAGTTGCAGAGGCAGTAAAGCTTAATGAAGCTGCTAAATTGGGGCCTATTACGTCTGGAAGATTATCTGATATGACAGAGGGTGTCGGTCTTTCTCCAGAGATAGTTAAGATGCTTGATAAACCTGATGAAAGTCCTGAAAAAGAAGACAATAATATAAAAGATACAATCACAAATATAAAGAAAATATATGACAGTGTAAAGAATACAGATAAAAATTTTAAGGAAACAGGAAAAGTGATAAAGAAAGCAGGCAAAAGTAAAGGCGAAACACCTGAATTTATAAAAGAAACGGCTAAAAAACTAGCTGAAAAAGACTTTAAAGGCAATGTTATGGACTCAGCAGTAAGCGGGGAAATAGTATTAGCACTGCATAAGTTGAGGTGATTATAGTATGGCAGGTTATAAATTTTTTAAAGATATTAGTACTAAATTTATTCGTGAAAATGGTGCAGATCTCATTAAAGATTCAGCTAAAGAATCATTAGATGATGACAAGAGCTTTATAAAAACCCTTGGGGATAATGTCGCAAATAAAGCTATATCTGAGATTGCAGCTGGACTCTTTGGAGGGGAAGCTGTGGCTGCCTTTGAGGGTGCAGAAGCAGTAATGAAAGGCGTAGATAAAGTCTTTCAGTATGGAAGGGAAAAGGCACAGCATGAAGCTTTAGCAGGGGCTGTGGCATCTGGCAGTCTTGGAAATAAGCTTTTTAAGACTAGTGAAATTGCTGCAACTATGAGGCAGAGACAGCTTCAAAGCATGAATTCTGATATGCAAAATAGCAGAACTTTTGGAAGCGAAGCAAGGAAAAGAGCTATGAATATAGCTTATTAAGGGGGTGATACAGTGCATAAAGTATTAAAAGATGCTGTAGATCTATTAAAAATGCCAGAGGGTGCAAGAAAAAAAGCAGTTAATTCAATTATTGATAAAAAATATACTCAATATGCTGGCGTTAGTAATCATGATTTTAACTCTGTGCTTCAAAAGATGGGAAAGAGGAAACAGGATTTAACAAGTTATGAAAAGCTTGCAGTTAATAAGCTTTTGAAGAATTCTAATGTGAGGGATATAACAAAAGAAGATGTAAATAATGTTTCCGGACAGCTAAAAAAAGACATAGATATGCAGGCAAAGGTTAAGATAGGAGCAGACTGGTTTAAAGAACCAGCTAAAACAATGTTAAGCTCTCATTCAACTGAAGAGGAAAAAAATCATGCTAAAAAGCAGCTTGCAGTGAGAGCAGGCGTGACAGCAGTAGGAGCTATTGCTGCAGGAAAAGTTATGCATGACTTAGATTCAAAGGACACACTTCTTGGACAGCTTGGGTATTCATCAAAGGATGCAATGCATTTTGCAATAGACCGCATAGCCAAATTATAAATAATTATCTAAAAGAAAGGTCTTATGATTTTTATGAGCACTGAACAAGAAATTATATCATATAAACCTGATTTAAACATATATGGAAAACCAGGTGAAATATCAGACAATGGATACATTTCTACAGGCAATGATATTAAATATTCTAGTGACAGCAGCACTTCAAATACAAGAAGTTTAAGGCTTTTTACTGGTAATTCTCCATCAAGTACTACGAATTTATTTCTATCTACCATGGAAGATGTAAAGGGCTATCTTAAAGCAATTGAAAATGAGTTTACAGGTAATAAGTATGAGTCAGAGTATCTTGCTGCTAAGACAGAGGATGAAATAAATGAGGTTTTAAATAGCAACAAAGTCGATATAGACTTTGGCTCTGATAAGCTAGAAACATATTCATATTTAAAGAAAATTTATGATGATATAAATAAAATTTTAGACTTATATATCAAATGTGTTTTTGGAGATAACGTAAATCCAGTTGATGTACAGGCAATGGTAGACGCATATATAAGTAAGATTAAGTCATTGGAATCAAGCTATCAGTATGAAAAAGTAAATTATGCAAGTCTGTATTATGACACTTTAATATCCTATGCATTAAGTGACTTCATGTCAGTACTAAGTACTACCTGCTACGATTTAAAAAGCATAGATGTGGCAGGGAAGAATATTGATTTGGACACTGCTGCAAAGAGCTTAATAAAGAAAACTTTTAATAAAGAAACTGATAATTTGGATTCTTTAACCCAAAGTTTATCTAATTCAATAGATGACATGCTTATTTCTATTAAGAATTTCTATTTGGAAAAGCAGGAGTTTTTATCTTATTTAGATACATTTGCAAAAATATCTTCTTTTAATGATGGTAAAACTGAGCTTGCAGATATGAAAAGCAGCTGCAAGGATACAATGAAAAAAAGATTTGATAATTTTGTTAAAGCTTATATGAATTATAACTTAATCTCTGGAGATGTGTCTGTAGCTGCTTTAAATAAGGCAAAATACAGAAGTTTTTTTCAATAAAGTGATACAAAAGTATAAGACGGACAGGTAATTAAATTACGTAAACCCAAAGTAACATTGGAGGAATTGAAATGGCAGTAAAAGCTAGAAGTAGAAAAAAACAAAATATTTTGAATCTAATAAATGACTCTAAGAAAATTGCATGCAGACATTGTGTTCTTTGCGGAAACTGCAATACACAAAAGCAAAAAGAAAAAAGTGAAGAGATGGGAATAATAACTTATTGTTCACTTACTCCTAACAAAGAAATGAGTAAAAAGGGCAGCAGCAAAAGTAAAAAGAAAAAGCAGTAATATTTTCATAGGCAGGCTTATTAGATGCTTTGGAATTATACGTTTAAACTATGTTCTACTAAGACTTACAAAAATAAATAAGAATATCATAATTACAATTGAAAAAAAGCTATAGGTATATTATTTATACAAATAATTATTTTTGATAATCAAGACATAAAGATTGTCTTACGGCTGTAATATGATGAAATTTCGGATGCATTATAAGGAGTGATTTTATTGAGTGGTTCTTTTACTGCGAATTATAATGTTGGCGGTGACATAGATAAAGTAAAGAAAATTATTGCTTTAGAAGAAGTGGAAAAATTAGACAATGTAGAGAATGTAGACAATATAAAGAATATAGACAACCTTCAGGATGTAGAAAATGTCAAATATTTAAATGAAATTGGTAAAATAAGAGGCTTTGCTACAAAAACACAGCCTTATAATTTCATGGAAGAGTTTGAGATACCTGCACTTAAAGATGACTATACCTTTACAATGAACCTGCCGAGTGTTGACTGTGAAATATTAGCTATAACACTAACTTGCAGTGGATATGGTGAAGATGATCATTATGATTTATTTTTTAATGATGTGCAGTGGTTTAAAGACTGGTACTGTTCAGAAGTAAAAGAGGGGCTGTTCCTTGGTACATCAACATATGTTTATGCAGCGCCGGCCAATTCAGCTATTAAATTAATATTTAAAAATGATAGTGGAACTCAAAAGAAAATATGGTTAGGTGTTCGTATGTTAGTTTAATAACATACTATTTTATATATAAAAGATAGGAGAAAATCGAATGGATAACTCATTATTAAGTATGAACTTAGAAAAAAACTTTGTTTATCATGAAGTTTTGACTGATTCAGATAATGCTGTGAAGGATATAGCAAGACTATTATCTTTAGGCACAGAATCAGAAGAAATCATTGATGACTCTGGCGTGGTAGTAAAGCCAGCTACTCCAATAATTGATAAGTGTTGGGAAGTAGTTTATCCAAAGGAAGACAGAACAAAACATCCAGAAATAGAGGATTGGAACAATCTTCTTCCAGAAGAATATAAGAAAGTTACTGAAGACAAAATTTCTAGGATTACAGATTCAGTAATCTTAAAAACTAAAACAATTCCCAAAGATATTACAGTTAATAACTCAACTGAAATTGGAGTTAACCAAGACTTAAATAAGGCCAGCATAGAAATGTATCTTGAAATTTATATGCCTCCATACCTTTGTGACTCAGAATCTGAAGATCCAATAAAGCAAAGAGATGGATATATTCCAGAAGTAAATGATGTAAATGGTATTGCAACTGGTAATACAAGAGTTGCTAGAAACTATCATCATTTATTCATGAGAATATTTGATAACATAAATGAAGATGGAACTGCTCCAGCTGATAATGTTATTGATTCAGTTACAAGAGACGTAATCAAATGGAACTCAAGAACTTCTGGATGGTCTAAACTTTCTTGGTATACTGACTTTGAAGATAAATTTAAAGCACCACTTCTTGGACATCAAGAACTTGGAATGCAGTCAGGAACTGTAAGATTACCAGTAATAGCTGGATTAACTTCAGAATCTAAGATAAAACTTTGGGTTAATGTAAATACTTCAAGATTTGTTCTAGGAGTTATGGGATCGCCGAATGTTGACTTTAGTGATAACAGATACTTAATTGGCTGTGCATATGTAGGGCAAATTGATAGTTTTGATTTTTCTATAAATGATACAGCTGGAAACTTTGGTTTATTCTGTACAAGTTCTACTTCTCCAGCAATGGGTAAGACAGAAATTAAAACAAGAGCTTCTGTACCAGCAACAATAAGTGGTTCAACTGTAACTCCTGGCAGTGGAGCAGTAGGAACTGGAACTCAATTGACTTTCCAATCTGGGATTTCAATGTTCAATCCTGGAACAGTATATGAGCTGGATGCTATGGAAATTCCAAATATTCCTTATGACTATAATGAAGTAGAGGGTGGAAATTATTGGGGAACAAGATATATTGATGCTTCAACAATAAGACTTAAGTGTAATTTTAATTCTCAACCAGTTAGAATAGTATATACAAATGCAGCAGGTACAGTTGTTACAAGAACTGTAGGAGTTGTTGCGTCTGCTACTATAACTCCTACAGTTACGGTAGATCCTAATAATAGACATAGAGTTAAAATAACATTACCTATAAAGGATCTATTAGTTGCATTCATAGGTGAATCAGAAGCAGACATTGTATTAGCTGGAACAGGAATTACTTTCCAATACTATAGAGATTACCCTTACTATGATTATCCAAATGCAACTTTAAATATGACTTATTCTTTCTCTTATTACACAGAATACACAGTACAAACTGGTGGTGTTAAGAGAGATAAGTTTGGTAATCCAGTTTCGTCTGTTTTAGATACTACTTATGGTAAGAATACAGCTAATGGTATTACAGACTTTGCTATGTATGCTACCTTTACAAAGGATTATTTCCAAAGACATTTCTTTATGTTTGCGTCTACTGAAGAATACATGCAAAAAGAATTATATGGTAAATCATCATATACAGGAGAATACTTTGCAGACAGAATTAAGATTGTTCATAGTTCAGAAGGTCCAAGAGGAATCCTTTCTGGAATGATTACAATAGATACTTCAAGTCTTTATCCTTTTGATGAACTTATCGTTAATAAGGACTTTGAAAAATATCAAGATAAACCAGAAGAACTATATGTATACCTTCCTGTAACAGCACCATATTGCCCATTTGCTAATTCGCCAAATGGAAGACATGGTATTGGAATACTTAAGGATATAAGATTCCCAGTTCCAGAAACAGATGATGAAATTGTAAGATTTGCCATAAACGAACTTGCTAGAAAATATAGTGATTTAGGATATGTTACAGAAGACTTCAAATTAATGATGTCGAGTCAATATGGGGCAAAAATTGAATGGGAATCTAGTGATTCTACATTAATAGAAATAGAAGATGCAGATGCTACAACACATATGGAAACAGCAAAAGTTCATAGGCCTCAGTTTGTAGCAGGAGAGGATAATCCTTCAGTTAACCTTACAGCTACCGTAAGTCATGGTGATGTAAAGAAGGACTTTGAACTTGATCTTAAGGTTAAGATGTTAGGAATGAATGATTCTCAAGCTGTAGTTTTAGATATAAATGATTTAGTACTTCCAGCTGAAACTAAAGTAAATTTAAATCTACCTACAATAGGTAAAAATGGTTCTACAATTAAATGGGATTCACATAATAGTACTAATATTGCTAGTGATGGTACTGTTACAAGACCAGATGTTGGTGAAGATGGTGTTGTTGTTACACTTACAGCTACAGCTAAAAAGAATGATGCTCACGAAGCAAAGGATTTTACAGTTAAAGTAATTCAGTGGACAGAAGGTGAAGAGTTACAAGAAGCTTATGATTTAGTAACTTGGGATCTAGTTAAAGGAACTAACACTAATTCACAAGCTATAACTGATAACTTGAATTTACCAAGTACAGTTGGTAGCAGAGGAGTAACAGCTACATGGACACTTGTTTCAAGCTCAGCTGATACTGGAAGCACAACTGGTAAGATTAATATTTCAACTGGTGTTATTACTAGGCCTACTTACACTCAAGGACAAGTTACTTTCCAAATCAGCTGTAAGTTAACTAAAGGAGAACAAACATCTACAAGACAATTATCACCATTTATTATGGCACCGCTGCCTATAACTGATCAGGAAATTTTAAATACAGCTAAAAGTCTCCTTGAAATTTCATTATATTTAGGTGATAATGTTTCACCAACTAAAATAACGTCTGATATGAAGTTAGCATTTAAACTATCTGATGAAAATGCATCAAAAGCTGTTATTTCATGGAGTCTGGCAACAGCTACATCCCATACAGATTTAGCATCAAGTAACTATATAACACTTGCAAACATGACAGATTCTTGCCAGGCCACTATAAAGAGACCTACAAGTGATGCAGGAAACCAATCAGTGGCATTAAAAGCTACTATTCATGTTGCTACTGATAAAGGTGAGATTACAGATGTTAAATACTTTGATATTACAATTCTTGCGTCTTAATGAGGTAGTATAATTGGAACGCTTATTTACAATGAAATATAATACATCTATATCTCATGGTATTGAATTTAACTTGGGGAATGGCGAATACCATTCCCTTAGTTTTTCTATTCTGCCAGATATGCTGGAGTTATTTGTAAACAAAGAATATCTGTTTATGCACTTATATGAATATGCAGGCTTTAAGGATTCTTATATTGGTTTTAAGCGTAAAAAGCAAAGTATGTTTAGTTCTGAAAATAAAGAGCTCTTTAGGGAAGACAAATTTTTTGATATAAGATATGATAGCTTTCCACTTATAAAGTCAAGGAGACTTACTCAAAGAAAAAATGAAGGTATTTCATTTTATGTAACAAATCTTCACGGGACAGAAAGCCTTGATTCAACCTTTTATATAGACAGTCCAAGCTACAATAGAGGGATTAGCTATTTTGATGAAGTGTTTGCTGCACAATACGATAAAAATCTTCATAGTATTGAAGAGGCAAAACGCATAGCATATATACCTAAGTATATATTTGAGTTTGATCCAGTGAGAATTAAGGACAAGTATGAAAATAAATATCCAACAATTCTAAACGAATATTTATCAGTTGAGTCAAAGAAGACTGAATTAAATGAATCATTGACTGATGTTTTTATTAATATAAATGTTCCGCAAATATTTGAAGTGGATGATATTAAAATTTCCTTAAGAAATAGGGATTTATATTACGATCCTGAAGAGTATTTTCTGGGGAATAATCATCCAGATATATTTATTAATACTCCATTGTCAGTTAAAAATGGGCTGAATAATAATATGCATATAGCTAATGAATGGTTATTACTTGGACAAAACACTAATGAACTTCATTATATAGAGGAGTATGTTGGTCTTGATGTAGATCTTGATTCTAAGAAGCTTGTCTTGGATGATTATATTCAAGCAGGAATTAATAATAAAGACTTGTATTATTTAGATTCCAACGGTATCAGCTTAGGAAGTACAAGTTTTGAAATAGACTATGATGAAAATATCATTAGGAGTAAATTGGTTAACAATAGATTAAATATAAATAATCTCAGCTTTTTAAGTGATATTAAAGGTTACGAAATTGAAATAAATGAGTATTTCATTAACGTAGATAAATATTATCATGAGATATTTGAAACTGATAATATTAATTTATTAAAATCTTATAAAAAATCAGATGTAAACACAGATGATGAGTTTCTATTTAGGAGCAGTAAGAAGGCTTCTAAGCAGGATGAGCAATTGTTAGCATCAAAAAACAGTCATGAAATATACTCTGATTCTTATATATCTTTGTGGAGACAAAATTATAAAACAGAAGTTAACAATTCGTATGAGTTTGCTGCAAAGAGCAGTAAGGAGATCAATGTATACGATGATATGGTTCAATTAGATCATGCTTATGGAAGACCTATATTCATGGATGAAAACGTCAATGTAAGTTTATATGACAAAGGAATTAACTTTTATATTGAAGGCAGCCTTTTAGCTAAAGGTGACGCTGGAATACGAATGGAAGATGTATTTACCTTGTATAAGGGCGCTGAAGCAATAAGGACAAATGAAACAGGTATTAATTTAAGTAAAGCTCCTAAAGGAATTGAATTTGATGACTACTATATAACTTTCAACAAATCTCCTAAGGGAATTACTGAAGAAGATGGATTATTCATTGATAAACTTCCAGAAGGTGCTCGCATTGATGAAAACACATTTGTTATAGACAAAGGAGCTGAGCCAGCTTTTCGTATATATGAGGATACGTGGGTAAATAAGAATATTCATGGTTCATCTATTATTTATGATTATCCTTGGGTGAGCAAAAATATGCACGATTCATCTATAGTTTATGATTATCCGTGGATCTCAAAAAATATGCATGACTCATCTATAGTATATGATTATCCGTGGATTTCAAAAAATATGCATGATTCATCTATAGTCTATGATTACCCTTGGGTTAAAAAGGATAGACATGATTCATCTATAGTTTATGAAAATCAATTTGCAGCTAAAACTGCAAAGGATATTTATGTGGACTCTTATATTTTAAATGTAGATAAAGCTTCTAGGGGCATATATTTAGATGAAAATATACACATAGATAGGATTTCAAAAGGAATCAGATTTGATGACAACTTAACTTATATAGATAAAAGTGCAAAGGGAATAAGAACTGAAGAAGATTTATTTATAGGACGTGATAGTTCAAAGGCTTTAATAGATGACAATGGACTTACAGCTGATTATGACTCAAGAGAAATAGCAATAGAGGAAATTGAATTTGTAGATATAGATTCTAAAGCAATAGAATTATTTAAGCAAGTATCAGCTAAATATTATAGCAGAGGAATTTATATTGAGGAAGAAATCAAACTTGAAAA
The DNA here is from genome assembly GCA_023435985.1 of Bacillota bacterium. Classification (GTDB taxonomy): domain Bacteria; phylum Bacillota; class Clostridia; order Clostridiales; family Clostridiaceae; genus Clostridium. The sequence continues at coordinate 14,089 of JAEZKY010000242.1, forward strand.
AGAATATAGAGAAATCTGGTTTGATGATTACTGCAGATACTTTGGTCTTAAAAAAGAAGAGGACGGAGCACGTAATGATTCAGATATTAGATTAAACAGTGCTATTAAACATGGAAATCTTGATTATCAAGGTGTAAATATATCAAAAAGGAAAAAGGATACTTATCTTCCACAGCAGTCTAATTTTCTAGAAATCATTCACTATGAAGATCCAGATCCTGATAAACCTCCAGTTATAATGACTGGTAAGATAGATGAACTTATTTTGCCACACAAAGATTATAAATACAGCAACTTTATTAAGAAATTAATAAATGATGATGGAACTATAAATTGGACATACGTTAAAAGCTATGATTCAGCCACTGGAGAATACACTATATCAATACCTATGGAAAATCCTATATCAATATATGCCGATATAGGAAGGGATTACTTAGACGTTGATGTAGCTATACTTGAAATAGTGATATATTTAGTCAAAAAAGTATGGAAAGACAATATGTACAAATATATAGCTTTTTCAGCTCACGATTCATTAAAGCATATTATGGTTGAAGTGGATAATCTGCTTATAGATTATGGTTTAGATGATCATCAAAGAGAAGAGGCTGTAAGATGTATGCAGCTGTTTAGATGGTATGCAGAAATGGCAGTTCTAAATAATTGTGAATATATATTAAAGTTTGATACAACAAAGATAAGTGTTGATTATTACAATAAAGACCTTGGTGATTTTCAGGATATCATAACCTTTGATAATATGGAGATTACTGATAATTATATAATTGAACCTATCGATGAAACAAAAACCTGCGGTATAACCTTTAAAAATAACAGCATAAATCCAGGTCTGCCACTTAATTTATCATTTAGACTATACAATATAAACACTTCCAGCAGTATATCAATAATAGATAAGGATGGCGAAAGCAGTATTAAAACATATGAGCAAGGAATTCATGATATTACAGAAGAACTTGAAAACAGAGTTATGGTAAGATACATCCCTAGCAGCAAGTATCAAAGCATTAATATTGCAAATATCGTTATTGATAATAAGAGCATAAGAGGATTTACCGTTATATATAAGGGTAAGTTTGGTGAAACAAATGCTGTTATGCAGGAATTATTAGACAGCATGTTAGTAGTAGGAGAAGCATCAGATGAACTTAAAGAAAAGCTTAAAGATGTATCCCCTGTTACTATTGCTATAAGTACAATGGTGAAATATTTTGATTTACACCATGAAAATAAGCTAAAAGGAAAAAGGCTTATAATTAAAAAATAATATGAGGTGAAAACAAATGGTTAAATATCAAGTACAATTTAAACCAATTAATCCCGTAACTAATAACCCAGTTACAAATACAACTTTAGATGATTGGAATCCATCTTCTACAACTACTGGAGGAGGATTTAATACAAACTATGATATGGCATTAATGTTCATAAAACCAAATAATACAACAGGAGCTATTGCAGCAACAGATTTTAAAAAGATCAATGGTGAAGTATGGGCAGTATATGCAGTAAAAGAATCTATAAAGGCAGCAATGAAGATAGCAAAACCACTTATTCAAACATATGGAATTGAAAATGTTCAAATCTGTAAAGTAGTTCAAGCTAATGTTGATATAATCTTCGAGGAAGAAGATTAATTGGCTAATATAACAAAATCTTCTTCTGGATTGTTATTTAAAGAAGAAGCATGGACAGATCTCTCTTTACTTTGGGATCTGTCGCCAAATGATCCTAGTAGAGTTGTTTTAAGTGACAACTCTATCTCTTTATTACCAGGAGATCAAAGGCTTGAACTACTTATATATGCTCCTAAAGATAGAGGGTATGTTATGCAGAGTGAGATAGAATACAGTCCCACAGCAAATACTGAAGCTGCAGGAAACACTTTACGGTCTGAAACAGAAAATTATATTGATTTAGAAATTCGTGGAGATGATAATGAGCTTTGCAGTTATACAAAAATAATAGTTAATGATGATTCCGTCCTTGATGCAAAGTGTTCAAAAGATGGCTCTAAATGGCTTTATTATGGTAATACCAAAATGGTAGATATGAATAGAATTGGATACTATATTGGGGAAGGTACTTCGGCATCTCAATTTAATATAAAGAAATGTTTAATGTACAAGGATAACAATGTATTAATAAATAATTTTGATAGAACTAACACATTAAAACTCTTTGACGTTAATGGAGCTGAGGTTACTGATAAATTTGTAGTAAAAAAGAAAAATACGCAAATGGTCATAGATGGAACAAATTTAATATTTCCAATAGATTATTTAAAGATTCAAAGCTGTGACAGAACAACTGGAGAAGTGTATTATGAAGGCGAGCTGACCAATATATATGGCGGAGATGTTTATGAATATGCTTATGAAGTAGATTTCTTTATAGATAATGTACTGCTTACTGATACTGTTTATGATTTAGGAACTATAAATAAGGATAAGCTATTTAACCTTAAAATATCTAACAAAGAAGCTTATCCATTAAAAGATAAAAATTTAAAAGTATCATATTACTCTATATATAATCCTGGATATAAGTTAGCACAATTAGCAGAAGAAGACAGTGACACCTTTAGTACTGAATTAAATGTAACTCTTGAAGCAGGTGAAGCTAAGAACTTTAAATTAAAAGCCATAAAGGATAATAATATTACGAGCTTAGAAGATGAATATAAATTCAATATCATAATAGAATAGGAGGTCATGTTAAGTGTCAATCAAACTTATAGTAAAAGGTGATAAAGTTCATTATAATGACCACTCCCTCCTAGATGGATTAGATAAACCTAATCAACATCCAATATCAGCAATAATAGGACTTCAAGATGCTTTAGATAGTAAATATATAAAGCCAATAGGCGGAATTCCTGCATCTGATTTAGCAGAGAAATATGTATCTCAAAGTGCACTAGATAATCAGGCGGCAGCAATGCAGTCCTTATATGCATCCTGTAAGATTTTAATAGATGAAAATACAGAAAATATATCTGAAAATACCACAGATATTAAGGTTAATGAAGATAATATAATTAAAATAAATACAGAATTAGTTGAAATAAATAATAAATTAAATAAGGTTCCAGGCCAGGATACTATTTTTAATGGAAGCAGCTCTATTCATCAGGAAAAATTTGAAGCTACAGATGATAATAAAGTATTTCATGCATCAATATTAGATACAGATTTAAAAGTTATAACACCAACCATAATTAAAGACAATGCTCTGTATACAGGAAATTACAGCGTTGACTACCCAGATGATACGACTTTAGAAATAAAGTTTGAAGAAAATGGGACATATTTAATTAACTACATTTCAGGACCAGTCAGTGAAAGTGAATATGAGGTGCTTTTAAATTATTTGAAAATCCTTGAAGACAGGATGCTTAAGTACAGCTCAGGCAGCCTTGTAAAACCTGCTCATAATGTAGAATACGTTTATGATGAATCAAGCGGTGACTTAACACAGGAAATTTATACAGGAAATATAAACAAAACTGTTAAGTATGAACATGACGGAAATGGAAACATAACTAGAAAGACAGTCATTCAGGAAGACACCATTAAAACTGCAGTATATTCATATGATGACAAGAATAACCTCATAAGTATTGAAGATACAGGCACAGATATTCCATTAGATGGTACAAGAGCTAAAAGCTTTAACTGCGTCATAACTTATGATGGAAACAGCAATGTATTAAAGGAAGTTTATACAGGGGACATAAATAAGACAGTTGAGTATACCTACAATAGTTATTCAGATGTTTTGACTAAAACTGTTACAGAAGACGGCATAACTAAAAGTGCACAGTATATTTATGATGAAAATAGAAAACTGATAAATATAATCGATAATGGTACTGAAGCTGTAGCAATCGTCTTTCCTTCGTCTGTTTCAGGAGGAGATGGCTCAAATACGGGAGGAAGTTCAGGGAATGGATCGGATGAATTTGATCCAATTACAAAAGCAGATATTGATTTAATATTTAATACAATTTTTGAGGAGCTGGTTTAAATAATGAGTGGATTTAATGTGGAAACATATGAAATATTCAAAAAGAAAAATAGCACAGCAAATGAGGCAAACTATGATAATCTGTCAAATAGAGTAACAGTATTAGAAAATAACTTAATGAGCATAAACAGCACCTTTACTTACGACTTTTCTGATGAAGCCTACATAGATTTATATAAATCTACTGTAATTATGACTTCAAAGGGTATTATACCAAAGCAGTACTTAAATACAACTTTCATAAATTTCAATGAAAATGATGATTATGTGGATTATGATAACTCTTCTGATATCAAATGGTATCAAAATCACATAGCCTTAGATGATACTTCCCAGTTAACAGGTACGTTAAGATTATTTCCAATTAAAGTAGATAGTGCTGTAGGGATGAAGTTTGACTGTGACTACAAAAATAAAGATATAATTTCAGCAATATCACCACAGGATATAACAGATAGGAATCTATGGTTTGTATCTGAAGTGGATAACTATGGAAGGCTTTGGATTTTAAGCTCAGAACAATTTAGCTATGGTGCCACAAATAAAATTCATATGGTTATATATAATACAGATATGAGTGTATATAAATCATATGATTTAAAGAATAGTGATATATTTTATCCAACTGATACTACGGCAGTTTATCCTATAATGGGTGCTTCTGATTTAAAGTTTACTGATGAAAATATAGCAGTTCTTGTTACTAGAATGACTCCTAATGCTAGAAATGGACAACATGGAACTGCATGGGATTATCCTATAGACAAAGCTGTATTAATAAATGAAAATGGCCAGGTCAAAAGTTTAGGATATTGGTCTGGATACTATCTATATAATAACACTAGCGGTTATGGTCAAGCTAGTACTATAGCTGGAGGACAAAAACCCACAATAATATTCCAAGATGATTATATTTTTATAAACAGCGGTTCCTATTATTATGCTTATTATTGGTCTAATGGTGTTAATAGCGGTACAGATACTTCACAAAATAAAAATATAGTTGCATTTAAAAGAACAGGAAGTCTAGCTACTGATTTGAATAATATAGATATAGTTAAACAAGAATATAGCCAACAACCAGCAACAGCAACAAACGTAAGATATGCTACAATAGCGTGTGTAGCGGGTTTTAATTCAAATGGATTTGTCAAAAATAATTATTTTAACAAATTTGTTTTAGCTCATAGATGTGTAGATGGGAATTTACCTACAGCTGCGCTAAGTGAAATATATTCACTTCAAGTTGGAGTAGATTACAATAATCACTTGTTTAATTGCGAATCAAGTACAACTACTTATAACTGGATTCCATTGAAAAATACTACGAATCCAGCTGTAATAATAGGAAATCCAGCTGCAAATGCAATGTATTACTCAAAAACCAATGATAGATTATACTTAATATCAAACTTCTTAAATAGTAAAGTATTAAATTTAAATGCGTATACCGTTGATTGGACTAGTAGGAAAAGTGGAAATTTAACAGTAAGCAATGTTATTAATAAAACAATAAATCTTGAAACATGTTCTCATACTGTAGATATTGCGGCAACTACTATACCAGATATTAATAAAAATAGCTGGAATAAGTTCGCTGAAATTATAGAATTTGATAATCAGCTGCATTTATTTTACATGGCTCCAGTAAGTGATACTTTCACTAGATTATGTCTTAAATATATAGCTTTTGATATGGATTTAAATCAGACCATAGAAGAAACTATTCTTTGGCAGCAGCAATCAGACACAGCTATGCTTCAAAAATTTGATATCAGAGTATTTAACGGGGAGCTATTAGTATTGTATTCTCTAGGTAATTGGACTGATTATACTGTTAATAATGCAAATTCTAAAATATACAGCATTAGAATAGGGAAAGTAACTTCAGACATAAAATTCTATTACTTAGATGATGTAAAAAGAATATGGACAAACATAAACAGTGGTGATGAAGTGCAATTTGCAGGTCCAGTTTCTGAAGTAACAATAAAAGCTGTTTTAGAATCAGATACCTATGACTGCTCTCCAACAATAAGCAACATGACTATAGAAGCCTGGAACAATGATAACGGAGCATCAAGACAGTCAGAATATTATTCAAAGAGAATTGAAGAGGTCCAGGATGATGGTAAAGGCGTTTTAAGTGCGGATTATGAAGAAAATGATGGAGTTATAGATTGGTTTGTAAGTTATGATGGAGGAGAAAATTACAATAAGATAAATTTAAATGAAGAATTTGTCTTTACCCATTTAGATGCCCCAGATTTCAGGGTTAAAGCAGTAATGAGCGTTACAGACAATGCTAAAAAGTTGCCTATAATCCACAGTTATACCCTAAAGACAAATTATTTAGTTCTTCATTCAGATTTAGAGGAAATACAAATAAATTTAATGAAGACAAATTTCAAAATAGATACTTATACAAAGGCATCTAAAAACGGATTAGTGAAAATGACCATAGATACTTTATCAGATGCAGCCTTCATAGATGAAGCAAATAGTTCATATACGTACTATAATTCTTATGGTTATGCAGGTGGAAACTATCTTCAGACAAAGCCTGAAGAAGTAAGCGAAAAAATAAAGAGCATATTATTATCTGTCGATGAAATTTTTGAAAATGCTGATGATAAAATTCTTTATTATGCATCAGCAGATGGAGGAGTAACATTTAAAGAAATAAAAGCCAATGTTAAGACCCAGCTTGTAAATACTAATTCAGAAAAGGATACACTTGTCATGAAAGCTGTATTTTATGGAGGCGCTAAGCTAAATTCATGGGGATGGGCATGGGATTAAAAAGATTAGGAACAATTAAGGAAGGCTATATAGCATTTCATATGAATTTAAAAAATAAATTAATGAAAGGAGCTAGATATTCATGGCCTCAAATGCAGATAATTATTATGCTAAAAAGATATTTCTGCTTGGTACAGCAGATTTTGGCCCAGTAAATATTCCTATAAAAGTCTCATCAGCTAATTATGTAAAAACAGTATTTGGAGAGCAGGGAAGTCTCCTTGATGCCTTTAGAGTCATAAAGGAAAGTGATGCAGACTGTGAAGTATTCATGGTTAAGGTATCAGGCAAGCATTCAGAATTATATTTAAATATAAATTTACCCAATAGTGAAATAGAGGAAAACGGCTTTTATTTCAAATCTAAATATGCAAATGAAATTTATAATGACGTGCAGATAATCATTCGCGAAGATGCTCTTTATATAAATTATCCAACGGATGCTCTTGGAAAGTATTATCTTCAATATAAATATAATGAAACTGATGAAAATGGCGATGATATTTTAGACGATGACGGGAATCTCATATATAAAACTCTATATGATTTAGCAGAAGAAATAAATGAAGATACAAGAATGATGAATAGTGAAGTATACTGTTACTTATCTTGCGATCCAAAGACAATGGCGAATACTTCATTAGTTGGAGTAAATGAACATATTAATACTTTAAAGGGTGGAAACAGCGGAATATATTATAATAAAAATATGATCTATAACTGTTTAAGTGATACTTATAACATATTAGAAGGTATGAATATAGATATAATAATTCCTGTAGAATGTTATTATGATGACGCCTTTACAGATGACAAGGATGGTCTTTTAGAATATTTTGATTTAGAAAGAGAGTATATTACCCTTAAAGATGAGGAAACAAATGAATATTTAAGCTACTATAACCAACTACTGGAATTTTTAAGAAGGCAGCTTAGATTTGGATGCATAACTCATGGAATTATGGGAATGAATCAAAATGGTGATGTATTTTTAGATCAAGATAAATACTACTTAAAATTGCAGTACTTAAAAAAGTTAAATAATAAGAATAGTTTTTATGATAAATACAGGCAGTTAATCAGCATATGTGTAGGAGACATATATACTACATATGGGACAAGAGTATACAACTCATATATTTTGTATGCTACATTGATTGCAGGGCTTCAGGTAATAGAAAATACAACTAATAAACCACTTCCAGATTCTTTTACTACCTATAATGATTTTGACAATATGAGTCTCTCAAAAATAAGAGAACTCGGATTTACCGCCTTTAGATATAGTGCATTAAAAAAGTCGGTGGTAGTTTCAAGCGGGGTAACTGCAAGCGATGATATAAATTTCAAGTATTTATGCAATATAAGAATGTGTCAGCTTGTAATGGTAAAGGTCAATGAGCTTTTATCAAATTATATTGGAGAGGATATAAGCTATTTAATTAAGACTAAACAGATACAGAGCAAACTTTTAGATGTACTAAACAATCTAATAAGTAAAAATGTTCTTTTAGGGTTTTCAATTAACAGTATGACGATTCCTGAAAAGGGACATTTACTTCTGGATTTATCCTTTAAAACAGTATATATGACAGAAAGTATAAGAGCTTATGCAGGGCTTGCAGCGTATACAAGGGGAAGTGTGCAAAATGAGTGATAGTAACGAAATTTTAAGCGATTTCATGGAAAAATATTTTGACCCGAAAAACAAAATAGGTGTTACAAAAGAAGAAGAACCGACAGTAATTAATGAACAGATACCTGAAGATTTAACTTCGTCAAGATTGTCTGCTGAAGGTAATATTAAAACAATTGATGAATTTGGTGAATTGCTAAGTAATACGTTAAATTCAGCATGGGGAAGTGACTGGGGGAAAATTACTTCAGATATTGATAAAGAAAATATAACAATGCCTTTAATAATCTATTCAACCAATCTCAGAGAAATAACAACAGGTTCTAACATAAAACCTAAACAGACTGAGACAATAAAAGAAGTTGTAGACGGCAAAGCTACTGGTGATGCCTTTATAATTTACAGACAGTCCTTTGACTGCACAATCGAATTCGACTTTTGTTGCAATACTGCGAAAGACTCGAGAGACCTTATGAATAGATTTGAGGAAACTATGCTGACATTTGCAGGCTATTTAAAAAAGAGCGGAGTTCGTGAAATTTACTTTCTTAAAGAAGTTCCAGCTCAAAATAGTTTGAATTACATGAGCAGCATACCTATGACATGTTTACATTATTTCCTTCGATTAGAAAGAAATAATACAGTAAGAGTGAGTACTATTAAAAGAATTGAAGAAAAAATATATCTTGAAAGTACCCTCGCATCGGAAAAAAAATCTGATGTTATACAAAATAATATAACCTATAAGGGGGATATTTAAATGGCAACAAGCTTAGGAAATTTATATCCAAATTTACCTGGAATGCTAATCGAATTTAAGGATGGTGGATCTGCACTTAGATTTGAAAACACAGATGCATCTACAGACAGTTTACTTCTTTTAGGAACTGCTGTTGATGGACCAATAATGGAACCAGTAGCAGTAGATTATAAGTCAGCTGAATTAATATTTGGTTCTGATACAGATTCAAATAATGTTCCAAATGGGGCAACACTAGTGCATGCATTTAAGCAGGCATATGATGCAGGATGTAGAGATATAAGATTAATGAGAATATCTGGTTCAAAGGCATCAACAGTAATTCAAACTACAAATGGTTCAGTTACTGATACAAAAAGAATTGATGAAAATGAAATTGCTTATATTTTAGGAAATGATGCAACAGAAATAAGTGTACCAATAACAACTGGTACAGCTTATGATTTAACTCACTTAGATGTATACGCAAAAGGTAAAAAAGTTGATGCTAGTGCTTATACATTAGATGCAGCTAATCAAAAGCTAAAATTAAATGCAAATGCCTGCGATGCAGCATCTTCAATTGAAGTTAAGTATAGAGAGGTAAAAACAAATTCACATACTGAAACTTTAACTATTGAAGCTGTAACAAGTATTAAAAATGGCGTAGAATTGAGTAATTCTGCTGATAAAATTGTTAATGTAACTAAAGCAGATGGTTCAAGTATAACATTATACAGCTTAGAAGCTGATAAAACTTCTCTTGTAATTACAGATCCATCAGTAAATGATGGAGATGTAGTGAAAGTAGAATATGAAAGTTATTCTTATGAAGGCTATGATGCTAGAACTACAGCAGCTACAAGTGTGCAAGCAGTTAAGTTAGCAAATACACCTATGGCTGGTTCAGAAATAGTATTATATATAGATAATGCAAAGGTTCTTGATACTTCCGCTTATTCTTTTGATGCTGCTACAAACTCTATCAAAATAATTAAAGAAGATTTTAAAATGAATCAGACAATTTCTGTAAGTTACTTTGTTGAAACTACAGCAAGTGTTGGATCTTCAATTAAAATTGAATCAATCTTTGGTGGAGAAATATACAATGAAGGAATTGTTGAAGTAAAAGACTTATTAAATTCTGATGGAACTGTAATGGGTAAAAAAGTTATTATAACTAAACCTGAAAGTAAGCAAACTTTATCAGAAGCCCCACAAGTATATACTTCAATTGATTATCCTACTTTTGGATTATTAGCAGATGCAATTACTGCAAATAATAATATGTACGAAGCATATACAGAAGATGACAATGAATTAACTGCTAATTTATTAGTTTCAAGCTCATATTTATCAGACGGTGATGATGGATTAGATTTAAGCACAGATGAATTATTTGAAGCTTTATCTGGTAAAAGAGATGCAGATGGATTTATTTTAACTCAAGGTGCATATCAAATACTTGAAAACTATCAAGTTGATGAAATTGTTCCAGTTGGAGTATATGCAGATGATGAATTAAGTGATAAAAATGCTAATTTTGCATATGAATTAGCTTTATTCTGTGCAATATCATCTTATAGAAATAAAACAACAATAGGTGCAATACCAATGAAACCTATTAAGGATACTACATTATCTAATATTCAAAAATATGCTAAATATCTTGCAAGTTATAATAATGCTTATTATATGTTAGATGAAGCTGGTGCTGCAATAAAAGATAGTGAAGGAAATAAGTTTGATCTTGGTAAGTACATTTCAGTTGTAGCAGGACCAAAGGTTTTATTTAACCATTCAGTAAATGCTTTAAGAGAAGGAAATGCAGCAGTAATGTATATGGGATATACATCTACATTAGCTTCTAAATCTGCTCCTACTAACAAGAAAATGCTTGGTACTACAGGTCTTAAATTTAACTTCTCTAACAGTCAATTAAATGATATTGTTGGAAACAGAATGGTTGCTTTCCAATTGAAGTACTCAAATTCAGGAAATGCAATAGCGGGCGCATATGTAGTTGATGCACCAACAGCAGCAGCTAAAAATAGCGATTATACAAGATTATCAACTGTAAGAGTAGTGAGAGATGTTGCAGATGCCATTAGAGAAGTGGCAGATCCATACATTGGTGAAGCTAACACTATAGAACAAAGAAATGCTTTATCAGCAGCAATTGCTAAGAGATTAGATTTACTTGTTCAAAATGGAGTAATTCAAAAGTATTCTTATAATCTTGTAGCAACAGCTCAGCAGGAATTATTAGGTGAAGCAAGTCTTGAACTTGGAATTGTTCCACCACAAGAATTAAGAAAGATTACTACAGTAATTGGTCTTACTAGTTCACAATCTTAATAATTTTAAAAGCTAAAAAGCAAGGGGAGGTAATCCCTCCTCCTAGAGTAAATAGAAAAATGAGGTATGATATATGTCAAGTCCAAATATAAGCACAATGACATCATTTAGCGGAGCTGATTTAGTAGTAAGCTTTGCTAACCAAGTTGTAGGAGAACTACAACAAATTTCATGGGCTATTGAAAGAGAAAAAGCTCCTGTATTTACACTTGGAAGCTCAGACGCGAGAAGTTTCTCAAGAGGAAAACGTGGTATTGCAGGAAGTTTAGTATTCGCTGTATTTGATGAAGACAGCTTAGTAAATGCTCTTAAGAGAGTATGGGATAAAATAAGTCCTGCAGCAATGTTTACAGCAGCAGGAAATGTATCTGTAAATAACACAGAAAACTTCTTAAATGCAGTTGACATGTTAAGATGGAATATTACAGCAGAAGAAGCTATCCAAAGCAATTATGGTGGATCTAATGGAAGCAGTGATTTTGGATTTACTGGTACATCAAAGATTCAATCAACTACTGTAAAAGGTTCTAATGCTAAACCAACATTAGGATCTGATAATGAAATTTCAGGATGGACAGATTCAGATACTGATATAAGAGTACCAGCTGGATTTTCTCCAATCAGAGGACAAAATGTATTATACGCAGATACATTACCTCCATTTGATGTAACTTTAACTTTTGGTAATGAATATGGTCAATGTGCATTCCAAAAGATTTATGATGTAGATATCTTAAATGAAAGTTCTGGTGCATCAGTAGATACTACAGTAATGTCTAGACAATTAACTTACATTGCTAGAAGAATTTCACCACTTGTTAAGGGTGTATACTACAGAGATGAAAACGGTACTGTTTCAGGCCAATCTGTTGTTAAACTTTCTTAAGAAAAACATTAAGGCACAATAAGGAGAAAATAATAGATAAATATTTTTATATATTATTTTCTTATAAGTGTCTAAAAAGGTTGGCTCCTGGCCAATCTTTTTTTAGTAAGGAATATAAAATAATTCAGTGTCTAAGAGAAAAAGGAGATAGATGATGAGCAATTTAAATACATTTTATAAAACTTTTTCAGGTTCTGATGCTGTTGCTTTCTTAATATTTCCTCAGTCAAAACCAATATTATTAGGATCCTTAAGTACTATCTCACATTCAGTATACAGAGAGAAAAAGCCTGTCCCATTACTTGGCAAGATCAATACTGGTGGATACACAAGAGGAATGAGGAGCATTGCAGGGACAATGGTTTTTACACTGGTAAATCAACATTTGGTTGAAGATCTTAAGGAGCAGATACCTTACCTAGAGGCTCATGGAAAGCTAAAAGCAGATGAACTGCCATTTTTTGATATTATGGTTGTTTGTGCCAATGAGTATGGTGCAGCTTCCCAATTATATATTTATGGTGCTGAATTTTATGAAGATGGACAGGTAATATCAGTACAGGATATTTATATAGAAAATACCTTTAGTTTTGTTGCAAGGGATATAGATGACTTCTCAAGAATAAATCCAATAGTTCAAAGTGGAGCGCTTGGAAGTAATTATACTGTGGAAACATTGGTTGGCTATGCCTTTTCAAAAAGTGATTATGATGATTTATATAGTAACGCGGTCTCATCAAAAGCCTTTTCTTCTGATAAATTAAAAACAGTCCAGGCAGCATTAAAAGCTGATGGATATGAGATTAATTTAAATGGGATAGCTGATAATGAAACAGTAATTGCAATAAAGGATTTTCAATCAAAAAATAAGTTAAATGCTACAGGGGAACTTACTGATGCGACTTATGATCTTTTAACAGACAAAGACAGCTTCATAAGAAATGCAGCAATGTCACAATTAGAGGAAACTTTGCAAAAAGTAATAATTCAGATACAGAATAAAAACGGGGCATATGTTTATTCAAATACAGATAAGGACAGCATAATTGGGATAACAAAATATCTTGATGATTATACTGGCTATGATTGTGGAGAATTTGTAAAGATAACTTTTTATGGGAATACAGGTTATATTGCAAAGGAAGATACTAAAGCTCCTGTAAGCAGCATTATTTTAGATTACGATGAAAAAACTGAAAGCGGTAAGATATACAGTTACTATATAGATGAATTTAATCCAGATTTAATAGGTGCATCCGTAAAGGTGAAAAGTGATGTTGAGTTTAGAATATCAGGGATAGCATATTTTAAAAATAATGCTTCGTTATTTGCATGCAGATATTATAAATTAAGTGCAGGAGATTCAAGAGACCTTCTCTTAAGTTATTTATCAACTACATTTATATATAATATGGAGCATAAATCAATACCTTTGAAGGTAGATTTTATAATAACGCCTGTAGGTGGAACCAGTATTAAATGGACTGTAAAGTTAAAGGAGAGATAATATGTCAGATACATCACCTAAAACTATAGCATTTAATAATGCAAGTAACGATAGAGATCACAATATATATACAGAAGAGTTCTTTGGGGGTGCCGATGTATTTATATATATTGATGATGAATTATATGAAGATATAAGTGCAGTTCAGTTTTCTGTAAGTGAGAATATTAAGCCTATTTATGGGTATTCAAGCAGAAGGTATGATGATTTGGCAATAGGCACAAGAATAGTGCAGGGAGTTATTAAAGTACCTGTAAGAAACACAAATACGAATAAATATATAACTAATGATTATAATGATGCAAGAAACAATAAGCTTGTTAATACTGGGAGTACAAATGTACCAAACTGGGTATATAAGTACACAACTGATAAAAATACACTTGGGACCTCTCTTGCAGTACCACAATATAATGATGTGAAATCAAGCACTATAGCAGAAGTTCAGCATAAACTCAAAGTTGAAGTTACTGGTACTAATGACTTAGAAACGCAAAAAGCTGTAGTTGAATATAAAAAAGATAATGATCTGGAAGTTAACAGTGACATAGATATTGTTTTATTAAACAGACTATCTTTATCAGGAGATAATGTAAGAACTACAACAGGAAGTACAAAGTTAAGATATAAGCCTACAGATGAGTCACCATATTATTTTATGGTTCCAGTGAAAAACAGGGTTGTAATATTGGCGGACGTAAATGATGAATGGTACTATGTCCAAATAGATGAGGGCACAACAGGATATATAAAAAAGAGTGAGGTGATTTAGCTTTGAGCGAATATGAAAATATCTCAACATTATACACCGATAATTATTCAAGATTGGACTTTAGGGAAGATGTGTCCTATGATATAGGAATTCATGCTATTCAAACTGCTTTATATCTTCAAGATTACAATAGTAAAGCTGATACTAATATAAATGATTTAGTTTTTGGATACTATGATGTTAATACTGAAAAGATGATTAAACAATTTCAAATAAGCAATAATATGAAACCAGCTGATGGTGTTTTAAATGAAGCAACCTGGGATGCTATATTTAATGGACTTGCACTTAATATAGGCGTTGAAATAATTAAGACTGGAGAAAAAGAAATCACCATAGTAGATAGTGATGATTACTTAGATAGGAAAGATAACGGAGACGTATATAATCCACCAGGAAGTGAAAATTATGATGACAATGGAGATGGCAATAATCCAGGTAACGATGGAGGCATTAATTTTAATGATGGTGGAAATTATACGCTAAGTGATGACTTAAATGGAGAAAAATATGGTGATGATTCGTACAATTATATAACTGATATAAAAAGCATTAGAGGCGGAGATATTATTGATGGCTATGTCACAGGAAATGGGGGATATGTATATTCAGGACCAGGCGCCTATATAAGAGATGGCAGCATATCCTCAATTGATCCAGGAGATTATAATCTTTTAGGAAATAAAATAGTGGTTCCAGGAAGTAACAATTTGACAGGTGGAAATAACAGGTGGAACGATACAAGTTTAAGCAGCCTCAATGATAATGACTATCAAAGAGATTATGATTTTATTTATAATCTTTTAGCCAATACTACGTATTCTGGTGGAGGTTATATAAATCCACTTCAAGTATCTAATTCAACTATAGATACTTTGGAAAACTATTCTGGCTCTTATGAAAGCTCAAATAATAAGCCATTTTTTAGTCCAGATAATATTTCTACACTTAGAAAAAGTAAATTTGATATTACTATAGTATATGGAGCTAAGGGAAATAAAGCAAGAAAGCTTATAAAGGTTGTCCCAATGAGCGTGACCCAGGAAATGAATGCTAGCGGAGAGCCAATATATGATGTTTATGAATTTGTTGCAAGAGATGTTGTATATAGCGAGGATGATTAAAAATTAGAGAACAACAATCAAAAGTTATTAGAGAATTATAATCGAAACTTAGAGGAGGATTTTAATCATGAGTGGATTTAATGCAAGTGAAGAAGAATTAAGTGCAATGGCAGCTATGGCTAAAAAACAATTGATGAAGCAAAACAAGGGGGATGCAGATGCTTCTTTTGACTATTCAAAGATTATGGAAGAAGTAAATGAAGAAGGCGGAGCATCAGAAGATGATGAACATAAATTAAACAGCCCATTACATGAAAAGCCTTTAGAAAATGCTTATGAAGATCCAATAACACTTAATCCATATGATGAAGAAGTGTTTCCAGGAGGTCCTACAAAATCTCAAGTAGATTTATGGAAGAAGGAATGGGAAGGATATGATATATACGTCATTGAGCTTCTAAATAAATATTCCTTTGTATTTAGAACCTTAGGGAGATTTGAATATAAGCAGCTTGTAAGTTTTGTAGATATAAATGCTCTTCAAAGGGAAGAAAGCATATGCAATACAGCTGTACTTTGGCCAGAGAATTATGATTATAATGTAATGTCTTCTCAGAAAGCAGGAATAGCATCTACACTGGCAGCAGTTATTATGGAGAAATCAGGATTTACAGAAGATTATGTCATACAGGAGATATAACGGATGAAACTTTATGATCTTCTTTCAATTAAAGAAAAATATAATGACGAAAGATTAATATATATTAAATTCAATAATCGTGAATATTTATTTAGGTTGATTTCAAGCTATGAATACAAAGAGTGTAAAATGTTTGCTGAGGACAAGTTTACCTTTAACGATGCCATATGTCAGATAGCAATAGTATATCCAGAAAACATAGACTTTGCTCATCATGAAATAGCAGGTTTTTCGGATTTTGTATCTCCAGTTATCATAGATAAGTCTATGATCTTTGAGGATACAAAACTAACAGAAATTCTTGAAACAAACCGTGAAAGCAATATGACTTTTATAAAAGAATGTAAACTTATGATTAAAGCAGCCTTTCCTGAATTATCTTTAAAAGAAATCAACAATATGTCTTATGTGAAAATGATGGAAATGACAGCAGATGCAGAAAAAATACTTTTCTTAAGAGGTAGTAGAAATGCTGATGGCTCACTTATCAAAATAGAGTATGAGATAGATGAGGAAAAACTTGAAGAAGCTAAAAAGGAACTTACAGATAAGGAGTTATGGGCAAAAGGAATCGATCCTATGCTCTTTAATATAGATAAACTTCAGCTAAAAAAGCCTTTAATTGATGAACCATTTATAGTGGGGCCTAAATGGAATGACGAGGAGTTGAATAGGAATGTTGGAAGACAAATACTTAAAAAGCGCTCAGAAGAATAATGCTGAAAATATTAAAAAAATGCTAAAGAGAAAGCAGATAAGTGAGTTATTGCAGGAAATGATTCCTATAGAAAATCTCTCTAAGTATTATAGAGGCAATCAGCAAAGTCAAGCCATGAAGGTGAAGTTAATGCAGACTCAAAGAAATATTACGCAAAATTATTCCATTGAAAATACAAATAAAGCTAAAAACAATCTTAAAAGGAATGAACTCATCAGTGTCTCAAATCAGATAAAAGGTCTTCAGGAGACTAAATATAAATTGGAAAAAACCTTAAGTGAAGCAGGGTTTACCGATATAAATATAAATTTAAAATATGGCAGCATGTCGCCTGCAATAAATTTTAATGCTTATGAAAGCAATAAAGATAAATATCAAGATAAAATAAAAGAAAGGCTGGGTACCTTATGAATATAAATTCTTTAGCTACAATAAAAAATGAAAAGAGTATATCTAAAATTCAATATGGAAAATACTTAGCTGAAGCTACTTTTAAAAATATGTTTTCACTAAAAGAAATTGTAACTCCTATATTGAGTCATGATTTTTTTTACAAAGTTAATGAGCCTTTAAAACTTAATCAAAAGGAAGATATTTATTTTTCTAATGATTATGATGATGTTCTAAGTTTTCATAGTGATATAGTAATGGAAAAGGGGCATATTTATAAATTTAAAGCATACAAGATTACTTACAATAATTTAAAAGATATATCAGAAACAGATAAAACTGAAATGATAAAGAATATATATGAAAATAAAATTTTATTAGAAATTATAGATTTATATGATTATTTAAAAGATGATATGCTTCCAGACTATGGAGATTTTTCTTCAGAACTTGGAGCTAAAGTATATTATATTGTATTAGAGAATGAAGAAGAATTAGAAAAATTCATTAATAAAATGATGATATTAAGAGCTTCAAAGGAAGAGCTTAATAAAGCATTAGCTGCTACAAGGCAGGATATAAAAGAGAAGGCCTTAAAAGAAAAAGAAGGCTGGACAAGCCTAACAGGCTCAGGATATAAAGGTTTTAAAATATATACTGATGCATATGAAAGTTATAATAAATTTAAACATGAAAATAATTATACTGAGGACTTAAAGACCTTTCTAAAAAATACTGGAGAGGATGAAATAAAAAAAGTCATACCAGAATTAATAAATACAGAAGGTAATCTAGTTAAGGATAGGGTAGGTTGCTTTATAAATTTATATGAGGATTTAGATAAAAATAAAAATTATTATAAGATACTTAAAGAAGCTGTAGAAAATAAAACTAAAGAAAATTTGTTTGATTTTAATTCTAAAGAAGCTAAAGAGGAAGCTTATGAAAATTTAAAGACAAAAGCTTTATATATAGCAAATGAAAATCTAGAAGAATATATTGCATCCAGTATAAAGAGCAAATTAATTAAGAGATATTCAAGTTCTACAGATAAGGAGACATCAATGTTAACTAAAAATGGCATTGGTGTTTTTGAGAATATATCAAAAAATGAATATATTAAATATCTTCAAACAGATGAATTAAAGAGCAAGCTATTAAAAACTGAGGATTTCAATAACATAAAGGAAAAGCTTTATTACCTTAATGATTCTAGCTCAAAAGAAAAGTTAAAAACATTTCTTTTGGAAAACTTCAAGTTTCCTGAAGAAAACTTGAAGTTATTTATTGATAATATATTAAATAATCAATATTATTCAGCTAAGAATCAAGATGATATTTCAAAGATAATTAAATTTATAGATGATAAGGGATATATATTTATAACTTATACTAAATATTTCAATAGGCTTGAAGATGACTTATTAAAATGTATTAAGTATAAACAGGCAGCTTTTGAAGAAATTGAAGAATATATAAATATATATTCTTTAATATTTAACCTAGATGAAATAGAAGAGTTAAATACCTTAGAAGATTTAAGAAAAATCTTTGGAGAAAAAGATAGCTTACTTAATTTAAGAGAAGAATTAAAAAAAGCACATGGGAATATTGTACTTTCCAGTGAAGAAAAATTTCAAGATGATAAATTAATTAGTGATATATTGAACTCAGCTGAACTTAACATAAAAGACATGGAAAAGTCTTTTGATTATTATAAAGATTTCTATGGAATAAAAGAATCAATTACTTTAAAGGATTTCTTTGATGTAATGCCAGAACCCTCTAGAGCTGAAGAAGTTGTTTCTCAGAATAGTATGGGCTTAAATAATGAAAATGTTCAGGCTCTTTCTTTAAAGATCAAATATATGTCTGATGAAGAATATAAAGCTAGACTCGAGGAAATTAATAATATAAATACTTTAAAGGAACCTGTAGATTATTTAATTTCTAAATATTATGGACACGATTTAAATGAAGAAGAAAGAAAAGAAGCAGTTACTGAAATTAAGGATATGTGGAGCAGAATCGCAGAAACAGCAGACTTTTATAAGGATGAAGGGCTAATTAATCCTTTTCTATATAAAATAATAAAGTCAAATATGTCTTTTGAAGGAAATAGTCAAGAAAATCATTTGAAGGTTATGCTTGGAACTTCACAGGAATCCTTGCTTCATAGTGTGAACTTAAAAGAAAATGATAACCTTCCTTTACTTCATGAAATATTTCAAATTTTTACAGGTGCAAAAATAGAAAATGGAGAGCTTATAGATGGTTCTCAAATTATTGTTAATGGTGATGAGTATAAGAATTCAACTGGAAGAGTTAACATGTATGTGGCTAGAAAAGAAGAAAATATGTCAGACAATAGAGTGTGGATAGATTATAAGTCTTTGGAGACTATAGAAAGAGCTGTGGAGGATATTAATAAAAAGACAGGTCATAAGAATGAAAGTTTAAGGAGTATACCTGAAAAATACTTAAGTTATATGTTTAAAAATGAGAATTTTATATATAGTATGGAGCAGTCAGCCAATATTAATCTTGCGTTAGCGGCTCAAGATCATTTCTCAAAATATGCAGAGGATGAAGAAAATAACCTTAAAGAAAAAGATAGTAATGAAAATCATGAAAGCATTTATGAGAGCAGGATTAAAAGAGCAGAAATAAGAGATATAACCACTTATGAAGCAGTTACTGATAAAGGACATATTATGCCACACGACATGGGTAAGGTATTTAAAGATACAATAATTGAAGATGGTAATAAGAAGAGAGTAAATGCTTATAAAATGAATATAGAAAAGCTTAAGCTTGAAAATCCACTATATAAGGATTTATTTTCTAAAGATATGGAAGGCACGTATATTTATAAAGCTCTTTCTGATAATTATGATCCAAAGGAATATGCACGTAAATCCAAAATAAAACCGGAAATATCAGAAATCATCATTCCAGCTTTTAAGACAAAAGCTTCAGAGGAAGAATTTGAAGATAACTTGATAAATCTAAAAAAGACAAGTGCAGATTTAATAAATGTCTTATATGAGTTAGATAAGCATAGCCATGAAGGTAATGATTATGTAAAAGAAAATAATGAAAATGCAGGCAGGAAAGATAAGCCAGTACTTAACCTTAAAGTAAAGGCTCAAAAGAAGTTAAAAGATTATTATAAAGCTTTAATATATGAAATGAATGATAGTAATGGCTACTTTAAAAAGAGCATTAAAGCACAAATAGAAAATAGTGCGGAATTAAATCTTTCAAAGGCAGTTAAAGTATCAGAAAATAAAGCTGGAGAATATTTAGCAGATGAGTTTAAGAAGGAATTTAAAAATAATAACCACAATAAGGATGAGATAAAATCCTTGAATATAAGTGAAAATGCTGATTATAAAAATGTCTTAAAGGGTGATAAATACAATAGTATTCAATATGTTAATCCAAAAGACATTTTTGGAGATAATTATAAATTGGCTTATGAGTCTATAGGAAGGCAGCTTATTACTGATAATATAGATAAAAGTTATGAGCTTTACAGCTATATGAAAGAAAATTTTATAAAGGACATTGAAAGTATTTCTGATATAAAGAAAAAGGGCAGATATTTATTAAAGGAGAAAAGTGCTTTAGAAAATATAGGTGAAGGTTATTTGAAGGAAATCGGCATAGACAGCATTGTGTTAAGTGATTTAGATAGGACTTCACCATTAGTGAGGTTTACGAAAACTTATGTTGATGATAATGTACCAAAGGGCTATACTCACCTTGATTCTGTAACTCAGGATAAACTTCAAGGTCATAAAATAAAAGTTTTCTTTGAAGGAATAAGAAAAAGCGGCAATGGGAATTATTTCTTAAGAAGCAAAGAGGAAACTCAGTATATAACTGATATGATGAAATCAATTGGAATTAATGATTATAAGGAATTTATAAATAAGAAATATAGCAAAGATGAGGTAAAATCCTGGGATATAAGTGATGATTATAAAGAGGATAAAAATAATAGTCATATAAGAAATCAGGAAAAAGCTGATATTTTACACAAACTATTAAAAAAGCAAAGAGATAAGGTATATGATTACAATTATTGCTTGAACAGAGGAAAAATATCATATTTGGAGAGAAATGAAGCTTCAAAAATAAATAGAAATATAGATGCTTTCATAGGCATATTTGAAAAGGAGCTTGCAGACAATAAGGGAGATATAGGCTCTGAGAACATAAAAGAAAAGCTTAAAATTTCAGATGATTATATAAACAACATAAATATTTTATGTAACTTAAGAAATCCAGCAGAATATAGGACTAAAGCCCTTAAGAATCTTAAAGAGGATGCCTTTTCACTAGCCTTAAAACAAGGCAGCAATATATCAATAAACGAAGTATTTAAGGACTTAAAGAAGGTACTTGAAGATCCAAAGTCAAATAGTGTCATTAATGAAAAATTCTACGAAAAAGGAATTTTTGAGCATTGTGAAGGAAACAAGCTGTCTTTATATAAAAAAATAGATAGTATAAGTAAGAAAGCAATAGGTAAAGTTCAGTTTAAGAATAAGGGAATATTTAAGGAAGTATATTCGAGAAATTACGGAGAAGACGCTCCTGTTATAGATGGAAAAAAGGTATTACAGGGAGATAGGATATATTCTTTCAACATAGAAGATGCTGGGCTCCTTAAAGTTTTAGGGGCCTATAGAAATAAAAAAGGAAGTGCAGAATTAAAATTAAAAGATGTTCAAAGAAATAAAGTAAAAAAATTTCAAGAAAAAAGCTTTGAGGATATATCAAGAAGGTTAAATCATTACAAAATTGCATTGCTAGATAAAACTGATGAAACAATATTAAATGAAATAAAAGAAAAAATAAAAAAAGAATACATTGATAATTTTCCTAAATCCTTTGAAATGCTGGATAAGATTTTTAATAAAATTCATTCAGATGATAGTGATATTCATATAAAAGCTTTTGAGGAAATAAGAAAAGAGTATGATAAAGACAAAGTAACGGATTATGTAAACACAATACAGGTATTAAAAAATAAGAAGATGATAACTGAAGAAGAAATTACACATGTATCAGAGAAAATAAGTGAGCAGCTAAAAAAATCAGGAACCTCTAGAGAAGAATATAAAGAGAATTTATATGACTTTTTAAAGAAAAGCAGAAAGTTTAAAGAGAGAAATATAGATACGCTGCCTAAAGTAGAGAATTTTCTTAAAGCTGCCGTAACAAATGAAAGCATTGGAAATGCAAGAACAGTAGAGGCAGTAGAAAAAGAGAAACAGTATCCAAGAATAAATATAAACGAGGCAGAAGGGGTTTTAAAAGAACAATCAGAAAGCATAATTAAAAATCTTAAGGGAAAAGATGATAGTGCACATAAAGCAGGGAAAAAGGCTATTAATAGTTATATGCAATCCATAAAGGAGGAAGACAAAAATAATGAAAAAGTCTTAAATTCCATATATGAAGAAAATGCATATAATCCCCAATTTTTAGATAAGGCTCTTAATATTAATGAGAATTCAACAAAGGATCTTGAAAGCATTAACAAGGTGAAAATAGGCTATGGAAAA
Source organism: Bacillota bacterium (assembly GCA_023435985.1). Taxonomy (GTDB): domain Bacteria; phylum Bacillota; class Clostridia; order Clostridiales; family Clostridiaceae; genus Clostridium. The sequence goes on from JAEZKY010000242.1 coordinate 37,293, forward strand.
CATGCAGGTTTATCAATAGGTGAATTAAGTAATAAATCTTTAAGTGAAATACTTACAAAGGATTATTCTGATAAGTTAAATTACAAGGTAAATAAACAGCTGCTAAAGAAGACAAAGTCTATAATATATAATGCTAAACGCCTAAATAAAGACGGTATTATTAATAAAGAAGATAAAAATACAACAAAGGAAAAGTTAAAAGCTCGTTTAGGTGATTCTTATATAAATGAGATGCAAAAATCAATAAACGAAGAAATTAAAGAAAAAGGCAGACATAAGAAAAAGGAGAGCAGCATGTATAATGCTCCAAGTTCTATAAAGGCAGCCTTTGAAGGTAAAGCTAAGAATAGAAGTAAGGTATCAGCTATAAATAAACCATTAACTATAGGTAGAGCAGCATCCTCTGAAAATTTAGCAGTGAATATTGAACCTAATATAACTGCAAAACCAAAGGGGAATATGCAAAGAGCTAGTGAACCTATAAATATGGCTAATACAAATTATGAAAATATCCCAAGAAGTGATACGAGATATTATGCAGATCAGAAAACAGGAAATGCTATTAATATTTCAGCAAAGTCTCCATCGAATTCGACTGGAAGTGATATGTCACAGCTTATAAGTAAAGCTATTGGTGGAAGTCACTTGAATATAAATACTAATTTTATGGACTCGAGAAGAAAGGTTACTCAGGCTGAAATAAACGGCATGATAGAAAATTCAATCAAGTAGGAGGTACAAAATGGATACAAGCACAGAAACAGAACAAACCACTGCAACTCCAAGTACTAGCGAAAGTAATACTACAAGTACTACAGGAGAAGCAAAAACCACTGAACAGGCGCAAAAGGATGATTACCCTCCACAAGACATTCATGTGAATATGGCTAAAGTTACTAATGTAAGTAAGCATAAAACAATGTCTTATTTTGGAGCTAATCCCCAAGCAACAACTAGAAGTGATATAAATGCTTTGAAATCCAGCTTTGATAAATATGCAGAGGAAAGACATTTTGATTCTGCTCCTCCAGGATATTATGATTATATAATATATCCTCATAGACAAGATGCATATAACATGGCAGATCCAACAAAGATTCTCTCTTCAAGCTCACAAAGTGATAGTGGCAGCAGTAATGATGGTCTAACATCAGGAGATATAAATAGAATTCTTAGGATAGGAGATTTTTTTGCAGTAATTCCACCAGAATTTATTACTGTAACAACTAAATCTACTGACAAATCGATTCAGCCTCTAAGACAGACAGGAAGTATAAAAATAGAAAATGGATATTCAAAGAAGGATATTCAAATAAGCCTGATTTTAAACGGCATGGATCAGATAAATGGTTATAAGGTAGATGGACCAATGGATTACAGCTACTATGTAGATGGTCTTAGAAATCTAATTGCTCAGATGAAATTCACTCCGTTTGTGCCTATAGAAAATACTGTTGTAAATATTACCCATGGTGTAAACAATGTTGCAATAAGAAACATATATGTTGAAACTATAGCAGGCTTTCCAGAGGCCTTGCAGGTTGTATTGACCTTAGATGAGTTTAACGTAACTCCATATTTGAGAATTCCTAATGCATTTTTTGATAATGCAATAGATTGGGATTTATTTAGGTGGTATACTCAAAAGCCATTAACAGATTCTAGCGAAGTAGATGAGGATTTCCCAGAAAAACTTCATGCAATAACAACTTCATCTTTGACTAATGATTTTAAATTCAGCATTTTGACAAAAGAAAATGCAAAAGATTCTGATATAGAAAGTAAGATATATGATGAAGCAAATTATACAGAGTTTATAAGCAGTGATGATGATATTACATTAGTTAAAATAAGCTTTTCTATGGGAAATATTATGCCAAGCATACAGCTTGAATATCATGAAGCACCAACAATGCAGTTTCTAGGTGCTACAGATACTGAGTACAGTTTTATTTTTCAAACTTCAGATTCATATCTTGCAGGAAAGTTTAATGAATTAAATAGCCAAAACAAGCAGCTAATAAGAACTAACAAAGATACTAATGGATTAGGCTTTTTGAGAATAGAAAACGAATTGGTACAGTTAACAGGAATCAACTGTGTGGTTATAAGTGATATTAAAGTAGAAACCGTTCCTAATTTTCCAGGACTTTATACAATTACAGTAATGTGTACAAGTTATGGCTCTGCTCAGGCGAGTGGTGAGAAATTAATAGCAATGAGGCCCTTTGAAGGTAACAGAGAAGGCACAAGGGAAGACCTGATTTCAATGCAGCCTGGCGGATTTTTAAATAAAGTATCTCAGGATATAACTATAATGTCTAGATTTCAAGAATTAGAACTATATCCAGATATGCATCTTCCAAAATATGAAGAAGCTGATGAAGCAATTGCTAAAATAAGAGCCTTTAGAGAAAAAAATAGTATGCTTGAAATGCCTATGTATACAGAGTATCCAAGGCATAAGTGTATATTGCCTGACAGCACAGTTGAAAATGAGTATGAGGGATATTTAGATCCAGATTTTTATGTAATGTCACTTATTGCATATTCTGATATTACAATAAACAACACAGATAAATTGAAAGCCAGTGATATTTCAAGTACTGTTTCTTCAAGTTCTGGGGACCCAATTGCAGATCTTATGTCTAAGATAAGCGATCCAAGTGATTTGTTTATAACTCCAACCATAACTCCAGATGCGGCTACAGAGCCAGATTATGCTTATGGGTATGAAACACTTGAAACACGTTCTCATCATGGATTTTTAACAACATGGGAAAATAAAGGTGAGGAAAATCTTAAAAATTCACAAAAATCTAGCATAGCTATGAGTACTGGAACTTCAATAGAAGGTGCTGGTGTAGAAATGCCACAACATGTAAATAAAAAAACAGGTAATGTCCTTGTAGATTTATTATGTGATAGAGTTGATGCAAAATGTGGATATGATCAGGATCACAGGCAAGGAGAAGTCATAAATGGCAGGCAATATTTTGATTGTTCATCTTTTGTATCATATGGACTTATAGCGTTGGGAGTTCTCCATTCATATTTAGATACAAATGGATTAGAAAATGTAGGAGAGAAGATATCAACGGAATCAGTAACAGATACGAGTAATTTACAATTGGGTGATATACTTGTACATCATGGTTCAGGAAATGATGGACATGCAGCTTTGTATATTGGTAATGGGCAGACAGCAGAAGCAAGTAGTAGTACTGTAGGATGCATATATGGGCATGCAGTAAGAACCAGTAAAATTTTTGATAGGGTTATGAGAATATCAAATTTAAATGAATTAAATCAAGCTTTTTTATCAAACCATCCTGATTTTTATTCAGAATCAGGAGATTCAAGTTCAAGCAGCAGTTCAACTGAAAGCTCTACAGCAGCCACTACAACAACATCTGCAGCTGAAAGTTCAGATTCAGCATCTTCATCTTCCACATCCTCAGGAACTGGTTCAACTCAAACAATTGATGCTGCTTTTAATTTTGCAAGTCAAGACTTAAAACTTAAAACAGTATGTACTGCTGATCAAATAAATGCCTTTATTTTAAAACAACGTCCTAACAACAACACACCAATGTGCGGCCAAGGTGCATCTATAATTGAGGCATCTAATCAAACAGGATATGATCCGGTATATCTTATGGCGCATGCTGGATGGGAAAGTGGATGGGGAGATCATCCTATAAAAGGAAAAAATAATTTTTATGGGATGGGTGCTAATAACGATAATCCTACAGGAGATGCTTGGAGTTATGCTACACCTGAAGATGGATTCATTCAATGTGCAAAAGATATTGAAAGACAATGGTATAGCGGGCATAATCAAAGAACATTACTGGAGATGGTGGATGCTTCGCATCCTTATTGCGAGCCAGATACTATGGGATGGGTAAGAGGTATTTCATCAATAATGAAGGATTTTCATAACTTTACTAATTGTTGGACGATGACCAATTCAGGAAATTTATCAACCAGCTCCAGTGGAGGAGGCAGTGCAATTGATACAACTAATCCATATGGATATAAGCTTGCAATGTACACAAATCCAAATGCAGGAACTAAGCATGGTGATACCTTAAGTTCCATAGATACAAATAAATATGGTACAGATTTTGTTGAAAAAATCCTTGATCGCGGTACTGGGGAATTTAATTATGGTAAGATTGGAGAAAGTACAAAGCAGGCAAATGATGCGAACCATGTAATTGAATATATGTACAAAGATTCTATGCAGTATAACTTAAATGGTCTGCTTGCAAGAGCTTTTCCAAGTTATTTATTAGTATTTTTAGATGAGCAGTCTGACTGGGTAGATGGACAAAAATTATGGACAAATTATTATATATCAAGAGCAGCAACAGATATTAATATACATGAAAGTGATGATAATCCTATAGCTGTGGCTCAGGTTTCATTAACAAATTTCAATGGAAACCTTACAAGTTCAGATGTTGGCGAAAGCATTAGCAGCGCAGGCTTTGACGATGGAGACTGGATTAGAAAGTTCATGTTTGATGCAACTGGAACTATTTTTGATGAAAAAATAACTGATAAGATGATAGCCTTAAAAAATACTTTATATGATCAAATAAGTTTAGGAGAAGGTACAAGAGTTCATCTACGGCTTGGTTATGGCTCAAATCCGGCTAGATATCCAATTTGTTTTAATGGAACAATATCTGAGATTGATGCAGATGAAGTAATCACTTTTGTTGCAGAATCAGATGGCTGTGAATTAATAAATGAACCTTTAACGGATAAAACAGAAGCTACAAACAAGGATTTAAATCTTGGAGTTGAAGTAAGTAATATAATGGCGAATCTATTAGTAGCAAGACAAAGTGATTTTTTATTTACTTTTGACGCAACAAAGTTCTTTAAATATAAATCTAAATATGGTATAGAGCATTTTGGACTTAATATACATGATGGGGACGAATCAAGTGTAACCAGTGCGCTCATATCTTTAGGAGAGCAGATACTTTTTCCAGAAGGCACATTAACCAATATTATTGATTCAAGCATGTATTATAAACAATATGACATAGTTAAAAATATTTACAAAGGAACATATGAAGGGATTCCGTTTTGTAAAAATCCATATAATCCAGCGGATGGTGAATTTAATTTTAGATTTTTCTGTAGCGGCAAGACTCCATGGGATGTTATGAAAATGTGCGAAAAGGCAGTCCCAGAATTCGTAGCTTATCCAAGATATTTTGGCTTTGAGGCAAGAATGTTTTATGGGCTTCCTATATGGCTATGCAAATATGATTATGCGGGTAGTTCTGATGGAATTTATGAAAGGGCTAAATCCTTTGCGCAGGTTCATGAGATAACTACATTAGACAGTATTATAAATAACGGTATTAAATTAAACAGCAATAATCACAATACTAACTATATTGGTATATATTCCCTAGGTGGAGATTTAAGTTCTACACCAGCCATAATGAGTGATAGAAATATAGATTGGTCTAAGCAGAGTACAAAAGTGGTTGATACCACATCTGTTCAAGATTTTTCATGGGTTCCCGGAATAATAGACAAGCTGCTTTCATGGACAGGTATGTATGATAATGGAAAGCAGTTAGCTATAAATGTATGTGTAAGCGAGCTTATGAAATCCTGGAAAAATACTTATGATGGAAATATTGTTGTCTTAGGACAGCCACAGATAAGGGCTTATGATTATATATATATGAATGATGAGTACATGAATATGAGTGGTTTATTTACAGTTAGAAGTGTAACTCACAGTTTAAGTATAGATTCAGGATTTATAACTACAGTGACACCAGGTTTAATTGCCAATAATACATTAAAAAAGAGTGGGATAAGCAATGTTGTAGATTCAATACAAGCTTCTTCAAAGTTTAAAATTAATATTGCTTCCTTAATAGCTTCATCAATATTAACCTTTTCAAAGGGAGGCGAAGGAACTAAATTCACAAAGCTTGCAAACATGTTTTTAAATAAGAAAAATTTTGTAAATGGCCTCGGAAAGACCATGTTTAACTATGTAAAATCAACTAAAATCCTTACAAATGCAACTGAATTTTTGGAGGAGGTTAATACTGTTAAAAAGGCAGTGACTGTTTTTAAGGATGTAAAAGAAGTGGCTACAGTAGTTTCTTCTTCTGCTGAAATTGCAGCAGGTGCTGTATTTCCGCCTTCAATAATTATGATGATTGCTTTAGATATCATTATTAATATCGGACTTACATGGCTTTATGATATGTTTGCTTATAGAAATTGCATTAATTTAGTACCGTTATATGTATTGAAATCTGATGGAAAAACTTATCCATTTTGTGCATCTTGTGCAGGGCAGAAGACATTGCTTCCAGGAAGTCCAGTAAGTGATAGTGGCGATGATCAAAAAGGAAAAGAGGCAGGAGGGAAATAGTTTTGAGTATAGTTAACAGAATATCAGAATCAGTTCAAAATGCAAATAAATCTAATGTTAATTTAGTTAAAGGAACAGTAATAAGCTATGACAGCACAAATAATTTAGCAGATGTCTATATTGACAGCTTGTCAAGCGGAGGAAATACTACTTTAACGGATGTTCCAATACAAATTTCATCAAAGGGTGTGCATTCAAGCGGACTAGCCATAAATGATATCGTATATGTACAGTTTGCGAACAGTTCCCTTTTTCAGCCTAAGATAGTTGGAGTTGCTGATGAGGTATATGCGTATAATACGAGAATAAAAGAGAGGCATTTAAGAAAAGGTGAGCTTATAGTAAACCAGGATACTTTAGATGGTGAAATAACAGCACCATCTTGTGAAACCTGGATAGATAATGACAACATTCATTTAGCTAAAACCGGAGAATTTTTTACTCAAAATCCTATAAGTGATGCTGACAAACTCATGTATTCAAAAGGAAATTTTAATGGTCAGGATGTTGGAATATATAATCCTGTGTCATCAAGTGTGATTAAAATTACGGATAATGGAGTTATAAACATATTTGTAGAAACTAATACAGGAATTAAAATAGATCCTACTAATAAAACAATTGAGATATTAGGAAATAATGTATGTACTAAAACAGAAAATTGGTCGGTAATTACTAATAGTATAGATATTAAAGCAAGCGATAAAATAACAATAACAGCGAGGGAATTAGAGCTCAATGTTGATAATATAACAGGGGTGAAATAAAGTGACAATCAGTGATTTTGCAATAAGTGATAATGGGGAACTTAAATTTGATATAAGCACAAAAGATGCGGCTAAAGCTAAAGAAGATGGAATGATAAGGCAGATTGCGTTATGCAGAATTAAATCCGTAGTTAATGACTGGTTTAATACCACTATAGGTGCAAATCTTGAAGAATTTATAGGTGAAGCTTGTAATGAAACCACTTCTAAAAACATAATAAGTGCAATAGAAAATTCACTTTCGTATGATGGATTTTTATCTAAAAAAGACATATACTGCATATCACAAATAGAAAAAAACAGTATTGGAATATTGGTCTTTATAAACAGCCAGTATGGAAATTCACCTTCTTTAATAAATGTACGAATTGATGTAGTTGGAGGTGTAAAGATAAATTATGCAACTTATAAACAATAAAAGCTTTGAAGAAATATGCGGGCAGATGAGTGATCAGTTTACTCAGTATGGATTTGCAACTACTCCTGGAGGAATTGCAAAGTTATTTGCAGATATTATAGCAAAAAATATAGCAGAGTTTTATGATACTTTAGAATTAAATCATGTACAAGCCTTTGTTAGTACTGCAAGCGGAGATTTCTTAAATGCCATTGGAACTCTCCTATCCTGCGAACGAAAAAGTAATGAAGAAGATGAGGATTTTAGAAAGAGGATAACCAGTCAGTGTTCAAGCCTCTCAAAGGCTAATGAAACAGCCATAAGACTTGCAGTATTAGGGATTGATTATGTAGATGATGTCGTTATGAAGAAATATTCTAATGGTCCAGGAAGCTTTACTGTAATGCCAATAATAAGTTCTTCTGCTAAAGCTGAGGATAACACCTTGGATAAGGTAGAAAATGCAGTGTTAGGTGTATGTTCCTATGGCGAAAAGGTGATTATTAAGCTGCCAACATTAAAATATGTCAAGTTATCAATAGCTCTAACTTATTCAAATAATCTTACAGACACAGAAAAGCAGTCATTAGCAGTAGCTGTAAGAACTAATATTATAGATTATATTAATTCCATTTCCATTGGAGATACATTAATAATAAATGAACTTACTAAGGTGATCATGCAGACGACTTTAGACAATACGGCAGACAATAATGAAATAGTTAATTATTCATGTAATTTACTAAAGATAAATGATGAGGTGTGCTTATTTATTAATCAAGGCTTAAGATGGGATGAGAAATTTCAGGTATCAACAGATACAGACGCAATTACAGTAGCTTAAAGGAGAGAAATACCATGTTCTACAATAGTGATCCAGAATTACAAGTTGAAATAGTGAGAGCAATAGCAGCAATTTTAACTTCAATAACAGCTATAATGGGCACATATGTTGGAATAAAGAAGAAAAGAAGAAAAAATTCCAATGATGAAGAAAATGATAAACTAAGGTTAATTTATCATCCTGTATTTACAAGGATTGAGTATAACAAAAATACAATTAGAAATTGCTTTGAAATTAGAAATAAAGGCAAAGAAATTTTATTTAAAGAAATAATTAGTAAACATCTAGATATTTGTAAATTATTCTTAAAAGAATTTGTAAACTATATAGATGACAATAAGGATATTGATTATAACCAATTGGAAAATAGAAGCGTTGAGGTGCTTAGTAAAATAATAAATGAACTAAATTATTTCTATATAAGTGATACATCATATTCTGCAGAAGAAAAAAAGGTGTTAGAAATTGTTTTAGAAAAATATCAGTTATGGAATAGTCATAGACAAAACATAGCTGTTGATATGATTAAAAATGTTTGTGGTTCAGTATTTTATCCTGATGCTTATGCTAAAACTGTAACCATTTTAGATGTATTTCTATTTCTAATTACAGACGTTGTAGATGAAGCAGATAAAACATTAAACAGTCTTAATGGAGACTTGAAAGGATTAGTTTTTAGAGGGGTGATGATTTAAAGATGTCAGATTTTAAGTTCGCCAAATATACTGAAAAAATAAGATCCATGTTACCATTTTGGTTACAGATGAGGAAGCAACCCGCAGATTCTATCGGGTTGCAATTTTTAAATTTTTTTGGGCTTCAACTGGATGATGTAGAATATATTTTAAATTATGCGTATAAACAAACAAGAATAGAAGATGCAGATACTAAGTTTGTTGACATTGTATATAAGGCTATACTTCCTTCTTATTACGATATGAACACTATACAGATCATATCTACTAAGAACGAGTTATTAAGCAAAGCTGACAAATTATATGACTTTTTTGGACTTGGATATAACTATGGAATAATAGATAATAATATTATGCAGCCAGATTATTATTTTTTGGATACTAGCAATAAGATTATTTATGTGAGAGAAGCCTATGATATTGATGATAATTATGAAAGTGGCCAGATAACTGTAGAGTTAAAGGATGGAACAACTAATACCTTTCCGCTATCTCTTCATCAGGTTTGGAACTATTTTGATGAGTTTGGAGCACTTCTTTCCTGCCAAAGATTATATGGAGAAAGAAATGGAAAATATAAAAATAGAATACTAGATGTTTTCAAAAGTCCTGCTAATTCAACTAAAAAAGGATTAGCAAATGCAATATCAAGAGAACTTGGCATGAGAAAGCACAAAGTATGGAAAGATACAAACGAAGATTTTACAATTAAAGATTCAATGGTTATAGCTAATTTAATTAAGGTAAAAAATGAAGTTGTTAAGGAAGAAAATATACTTTATACTCCAGAAGGATATTTAGTTATTAAAGCTCTTGAAACTAACGAGAAAGACGTTGAAGTAAGTTATATATGCGGACTTGAAATAAAAGCATTAATAGACCATAGTGATAATAAGTTTAACAATGAAACTTATTATGCAAACGGAATGGTTACAGATTTAATGATAAAGTATGTAAAGAATATTAAGAATAACTGCAGCATTATGTGGAATGATTTTATGTATAATGAGGCATGCTGGATACAAAATAGTGATGAATATACTGTAGACACATTTGGTTTCATTCCAGCTACATATGATTCTAATATCAAAGGGTTTACCGATTATGGATATTTTGATAAAGGAGGATATGAAAGATGGTAATTGAAAGACTTGAATATAAAATAACCATTACAATAGAAAATTTAGTGATAAATTCTTTAGTAGACTTATCAAAGACTATTACTAAACAAAATGTTGATTTAACAAATACAGAACCTGTTCAGCTTGAGAAACATAATTTAATAGACTATTTTTCTAGGGAAATTGGCAGGTATTGTGCGCGAAATAGTGTAAGCCAGCAGGATTTAGCGTTATATGGTTATGAAATTGTATCTGATACTGATGGAGTAGAGGTTTATTTTAATACTGATGATACAAACGTATTTAGTTATGAGCCTGCTGTAATGGCAAAATTAAGTGCAACAAAAGAGCAGCCGGTATTAAAATGTGTTCAGTTATACAATAATGTAGTTAAGTGGTACTGGGAAGCCAGCGAGGAAATAAAGTATCTTAAAGATGAACATGATAATATTATTTATCAGGTTCCAAGCGGAATAGGATACTACATTGAAGGAGACTTAAAGACAGGAGAAACATATACCAGATATCTTAGTGCTGTAAATTCAGCTTTAGAGGAATTACAGTCACTGCCTTGTTCTATAACATTATTAGAACAAACTGAGGAGAGCACTTATCCTGTTTTTGAAGTAGAAGACAGAGATGAGACAGTTTCTGAAATAAGCAAAGGTTATCCAAGTAAACTAAAGGCATTTGCTTCAGGAGTTGGAGATAATAATGACTGCTTATTATATAAATCAAGTGATTTAAGTTTAAATCATAAGTTTAAATTATATAATAAAATTTATGGAATAAGGGCAAGTAATGATATAAGACATCATGCAATAAAGTTTAAATATAGATTTAAATTGGTTGGAGAGGTTCCATATATGGGATATAGAGCAGCTTTTACTGTAAGGGTTACAGCACAGGAATGCAATAAGATAAGTGATGATCCTAAAGGTGAAGTACTTTCTGGAGCGCCTATGGTAAGTGAAAAGAACTTGACTTACACTCTTGATGATAATGTTCAAGTTGCAGAAATATATTTATATCAGTTCTTTCCTAATATTTTAGTAGAAAATTATAAACAGAGATATAAATTTACAATAGAAATCTTTAATACCTCTGGTGATGCTGTGGTTTACAGCCCTGCATATGGCGGAAGAGCAATAAAAAATAATAATTCCTTTTCATGGAGTGAACATGGATACTTCGATCATATGTTCACAGTTGCAGCAAAAGCTAGAAAGCTCACTAAAGAATACGTTGAATGGTATCCAACAGAAAACTATGATCCACTTACTGGCGTTATTAATGGAGATTTTGAAAGCAGCAAAGACGGCTTAAAGGATCTTCATGTAATTATGAATTCTTTTGATACGTCAGATTCCGTTATAAATAAAAAATATTATTGTGTATTTGAAACTATTTCACCAGACAGCGGATATGTGCAATTTAAATGGGATCATCCAGTTAATGATTGTGAATATACAGAAATAGACGGGGATGGAATTACATTTTATTCAGATTCAATTTTTGCTGATGACAGTGAACATCGTGAGTTTGTAGCACAGACGGAAATAGGTCCATATATTATAGACGATAATAGGGATCATAAATACACATATGATGTGAAAGGAATATCTGTTAATCGAGCAGCTTATAAGAGATTTGAACTTGAAATAGTGCCAAGTATTAATGATATTTTAATTATAAGCAATATGCCAGAGTTAGTTATAAAGGAAGATGGCAGCATAGATACTACAGTTACAGTAACTTGTAGAAACCTGCAAAGTGCAACTGCAAAATGGAGTCCAAGCATTCATAATGGGTATTATTATTACAATCAAAATGAGTACTTCTTGTATTCTAAATGTGTACCAGATGATCAGAATCTTATACAGCAGGATCTTTATTTAACAAAAGATGTTCAGGTGAAGCTGGAAATAGGAGTTCAGGGAGAAAAGAAGGAAAATAAAAAATATGCTTATCATTTAACTACTAAGGAAGATCTTCTTCTTGACAGCTACCATTATGAATGGGCTGAAGATATGGTATGGCCTAAGGCAATTGAATCGTATAATGATTATTATAGCGAATATGCACCATACTATGAGTATTATACTAAACCATTTGTTTTTGATGATATTCCAACTTATTACTCGAAAATTACATGGGATGAGGCTGGAACACCTAACAGTACCATAGAAGTTTATGGCTATGCTTATGATGAAATAAATGGAGTTTATAATCCTCCAGTAAGAATATATAAAGATCAGGAAGTACCGAAAGAATTACAGCTATCTAGAACTTTAATATTAAAATTTGTGTTAAAGCCATCAAGAAAACCTAAGCTTATGAAAAGAACTATTCTTTATGACTGCGAAGCTGACTGGCGGAATAATATGAATTTCTATCTATCATATAATATATCTTATAATGAGGAAATTCTTATGCCAATGTCCTATTCTGTGGATGGCGCATATGTTGGAACCTTTATAGATTTAGGAGATACTGCAGAAGAAATTAAAGAGAGAAGTATAGAATTTAACCCAGTTTATCAGGGAGAAATAGAAATTTACATGGTACAAGCTGATAATAAGGGAGATATTCAAGGAAATGTAAAGTATTTTGATTGGAAGAAAGTTGATATAAATACAGTTAAGACTGACTTAAAGAGATTTATAAGATATATGATAATATTAAAACCAAATTCTAAAATATTTTATATGGAAATGAAAGTTCAAAGGTATGAATATACTGATGAAAAAAGAGAAGATTATCTTCCGGGATTTGGGAATGTATATGTAGAAGCTCTTTGCTATTATGATTATTATTTATTCCATCATAATGCTAACTGTGCTCATCCAAACGAGACACATATATCTGAAACCTCGCCAATATGCTCAGTATGTGGTCTTGATGCATCTACCTGTACTTCAATTGAACACATTGTAACTACCAATGAAACAAAATATGATTATATATTTACCCATTCATTAAAATATAATGCTGAAGATGAATTGCTAATAAGTGATTTAAATGGAGAGTTAACTAATCTATCAGAGGCACTAGGTTTTAAGGTAGAAAATGTGGTTGAT